>CAYGPQ010000001.1:0-33583 GCA_964351775.1 uncultured Kordia sp.
GTATGCACCATTAATCACCGCAACTTGAGTTTTGGTAGGCGAAACTAACTGAATAACAGGTTCGTAATTTCCTTGTAAAACACCAGCTATTGGCGAAACATATTCATAAATCCGTCCGTTAGAAGCCGTATTTGATAGTATATAATTTCCTTGATTTTCGCCAACAAGCGAAAAACGTACATCAAACAAGGTATCATCAGGATTGTTGGAAAACACAAAAACGTCCATGCCGTCAATAGTTTCTTGTCGGTATAAAATTCGATTTTCACTAAACGCTTGCTCCACGGCAGAAGGCGCAGACATTAATTGCTGATTGTCTCCAGCTTCGCGTAAAATAGCTACTTGTTCTTCGGATAAATTTTGTTGAATGGGTTGATTTTTAGAATCATTCTCAGAATACAAATATCCTGCAATTTTGAACTTTTCGTGTTCATATTTTGCACCTCCATACGCCACAAAACGAGTATAATTATTATCTGTAAACTGATATTCTACCGTAATTCGCATTTCTGAAGTAATCGGATATCTGGATGTAAACGTAATTTCTCCCGCGTTATAATCAATGACATAATCGTTGTTTTCACCGCGTTGTACGGGCAATCCGTTTACAAAAACGGTTTCACTTCCAGAAACAATTAAAATAAACAATTCTTGGTTTGGGCCTGTTAATTTATACGGACCTTGATTTCCTTCCTGTCCTTGAAATCTACTTTGTGTATAGCGACCACGTACCAACGCACCTGAACCAAAAAGGGTGGTTTTGCTATTTTCATGTTGCAATGTTGAGGTAATTCCGACACCTTGCACCTTTTTTTGAAAACGCATAAAATCGGTTTCTGTATTTTCAAGATTTACGTCTCCCGCTCTAATTTTCCAGTTTTTGCTTTCCAATTCAATAAAAACCTGGTCAAATTCATCCAAACGTTGTGAATAGCCACTTTCTTGAATCGGAATGTTTGCATCTTGAATTGACGCGCGTAACGTGACATTTTCAGAGATTTTTCCAGAAATCTGCAAATCGAGTTCCGAATTTAACACCGTATTTTGATTGTTTCCAATGGTCACGCCACGCGAAATACTTCCAGATGTATTCAAACCATCAAACAGTCGTGTATCCGCAACTTCTCTATTTGATGATAGCGAGATAATTTTATCAATATCAATAGGGTTTTGAACAATGGCATTCTTGTTAAAACCACTATATTTCTTTGTTAAAAATTCAGGATATTTGGTATAGCTTACGCGAATGGAATCGGTGTTGATTTTTGCCAGATTCAAATATAAAACTGCTTTTGTAAAATCAATTCGGTATGCGGTAGAATCTATCGGATTATTCTTTTTGTCAGTCAGTTTAAATTGAAATGGATTGATACTTACCGAATCTAGCACAATAGAATCTTTCACCGCTACTTTTTTGATACGGAGATTTTTTGTTTGTCCCTGTAGATTCACAGTGAAAAACAATCCGACACAAAAAAATAAGAAGAGTGACTTCATCTACAACTAAACTAATTCCGACCAAAAATATTTTAATTTTCGCAGGAAAAGAAGCTTTTTAGTGTAAAGGATGAAAATTGGGGTTTAAAATTCCGTGTCAAACCACTTATTTCCACAATATCTGCATTGTCTTGCTTTTGGTGTTCTTGCTAATTTTTGACAATTTGAACAATGGTTTAAGAAGATTTCATTTCTGTGTTTCTTTATGATTCGATTCGCAGTGTCTATAAAAAATGCTGTTTCTCCATTTTTAAGTAACTCAAGAGCTTCCTTGTTAGTGGTTATCCAACCTTTACGTTTATAAACTTTATATCGTGGTGAATTTTCAGGTTCACCATTAAGTTTGAACAATGAATTTAAGTGTCTGTGTGCAATATTTTCATTTTCATTGAAAAATTGATGGTAATAATTTGAAATATATGTTGCTGTTTCTAAGTCCATTTTTTAGTTTTCTAAAAATAGCTGTTTTAAAACTACAAGAATTTCATCCAATATTAAAATTTACAATGAGAAATTTTAATATTTGAAAACTGAAAACTGAAAACTGAAAACTGAAAACTGAAAACTGAAAACCAACCTACACCTCCGTCGCTACAAACTCCTCACAAAAAGCTTTTATTTGACTTCGAGTCTTTTTGAACGCATTAAAAATTTGCTCTTCTGAACCTTTCACTTTTGAAGGATCAAAAAAGTTTTGATGAATGCGTTTGGCATTTTCACTTGGAATATACGGACAGTTTTCATGCGCGTGATCGCAAACGGTGATGATAAAATCAAAATCGATGTCTAAATATTCAGAAACGTTGTTGGATGTATTTTGCGAAATATCTACACTATCTAATTTCATGATGGCAATGGCTCTTGGGTTTACTCCATGTGTTTCAATTCCAGCACTATATATAGTTGCTTTTTCTTTGGAGAAATGTTTTAGATAGCCGTCAGCCATTTGACTACGACAAGAATTTCCAGTACAGAGTACAAGTACATTTTTCATAATTTTTGGTAGGATTTATGATTGTTAGTTTGTTGTCTCTCTCGAAGTATACACTATTTTATAGATTTGGGGAAATCTTCAAAAATGACTACTTATGCTAACAAATGTAAGTAGAAGAAAGGATTCTATGGGTAGCTTTTCGATGAATTGATGTTATTTTAACATAGTGGTAAACTTACGCACAAGAATTTGTTCAATTTTTACTTTGACAGTTTACCTGAATTTTCACAAAAAAGTCATTGATTTTTCTTCGATACTGATTCAATAATTCAATATCAATGGCATAAAACGTATTTTTCCCTTGACTTTTTTGTTTCAGCAAATTGATTCTTTTGATTTCGGAAAGATGTTGCGAAATGGTGGGTTGTGCTAATCCTGTAGCTTTTACTAAATCGTTGCAATTGCAATATTCGTTTTCGCTAATGTATTGCAGTATGGAAATTCGGGCAGGATGTCCTAATACTTTGGTGATGGAAGCAGTTTCGTTTTGATAGCTGTCAAAGATGTGATTTTTTGTAATTCCCATGAGATTTGTTTGTAACGTACGATTGCGATAAAGATAAAAAAGCTGGAAGTATTTTCCAGCCTTTTCATTTTTTATTTTCCGAATAAGCGTTGAAAAAAGTTTTTTGTTTTTTTGGTGGTTTCTTCAATGACTTCTCTCGCTTCTTCCGTGAAATCTTCAATGCGTTCCCCAGCTTCTTCCGCAAATTCGCTTACTTTTTCTTTGACATCTCCAAAAACTTCTTTGGCTTCTTCCGCAAATTCACTTGCTTTTTCTTTGGCTACTTCTTTGTATTCGCCAAATTTCTCTTTGGCTTCTTCGGCAAATTCAGCCGCTTTTTCTTTGGCTACATCTGCAAAATCACCCAACTTTTCTTTGGCTTCGCTGGCAAATTCAGCTGCTTTCTCTTTTGCTTCTCCAAAAGTTTCTTTCGCATCTTCTGCAAAGTCAGCCGCTTTTTCTTGTGCAGTTTCTGTAAACTCGCTCAATTTTTCTCTGGCAGTATGCAATCGTTCTTTGACTTCACCTTTGATTTCGTCTACTTTACTTTCTGACGGTTCTGTTGCTTCTTCTAGGATTTCTTCTTTTACTTCTGCTGTTTTTTCGCTAGCAGTTTCTTTAATGTCTTCTATATTTTTTGAAACTTTATCGGAAGTATCTGCTGTTTTTTTCTCTAAATCGTCGTTTGTATCATTCATAACTCAACATTTTTTGATTGGAATCTTAAATGTAAAGTTTTTTTTCGACTTTTTATTTAAAAGCTTCATCCTTAGGTTCCCATAACTCAATTTTATTTCCTTCTGGATCTAATATCCAACCGAATTTTCCATAGTCGTATTCTTCAATTTTCCCAACAACGGTAACGCCTTCTTCTTTTAAAACGGCTAGTAATTCAACTAAATTTTCAACTCTAAAGTTCATCATGAATTGCTTTTCACTGGGTTGAAAATAGGTAGTGTCTTTCGGGAAAGTACTCCATTGTGTAGAACATTCTTTGCCTTCTTTATCTTTCCACCAAAACGTACATCCGTAATCATCTACGGGCAATCCTAAGTGTTTTCCATACCAATTTCTGAGTCCTTTTGGATCTTCTGTCTTAAAGAAAAATCCACCTAAACCTGTTACTCTGTTTTTCATCTGTTCGTTTTTTTAATGATTGTTTTATTTGATATTATTCTTTTTTATGTAGTAGTAATGCAGAAAGTATTGAAATGATGACACCAATGACAAATACCATCATGGACATAATAAAAAATACCGTGAAAGGATTTCCAAACGCTTCACTTTGTTTTTGTAAAGAAAGCTTTTCATAGGTCATTTCTTCTATTGTTAAGTTGGTGCGAGCCTCCAAAAGTTCATTTTCATACGCTAGATATTGTGCTGTAAAATCAGGATTTATTTTGGTAATATAAATGGCATCCATCAATCCAAAACCTATTGCCGCAAATAACGAAATAAGTGCTCCGATAACGAACGCTGTTTTAAAATCAATTTCACCATTCAATTCATGATTTTTATAGTGTTTGATGCCAAAGTAGACAAAGGATAGCGAAGTGACCATGGTGGCGTATCCGATGATTTCTTGAGTAGTGAACGCCAATCCTTGGCCAAAATATAAGGCAATAAAAAAGAGTCCGAACGCTGTTAAAAAGCTATACAATCCGTATTTGAGTACTGTGTTTTTCATTTGGTAAAAATTTAAAATTGAATACGTCAAAAGTATGATGTGCACTAAAAATAACACTCATACGAAAGTACCAATTTGGTCATACGAAGGTAGTAATTTTATGAAACTGGCAATAGGTGAAGCATTTTTGCTTTTTGCACGATGTTTTACTTCATCCATTTTTTGATATCAGAAGATTCACTCCAAGTGCCACAATAGGTGTTTTTCCCATATACCTGAGCTCCGTTTTTTGTTAGAGAAAAAAACTCACTACAAGTACTGTGGAATTCTGAATTATGTAGGTTTTCTTTAAAACTTAAGCTTTTAAGAATTTTTTCATGACGAATGATTCTCTTGATTCTTCTTCTGGTAATCAATCTTTTCTGTCCATAATCAACGTAGAAATATTGATCATTTTCTTTAAGAATAGTTGCTTCTTTCTTTTTTGAGGTAAAACATCCTCCTAAACTATAATATAATGTAATGCGTTCATTGTTTTTTAGCGATTCAACATAAGAGAACGTTTGTGTAAGCTTTTCTTTGGAAATTTTCTCCGTTTCAAGTATGATATCTTTAAAACCACGATCAGATTCAAAATTTATTTTAATAGAATCAACCCCAAAAACAGTATCATATTTTAATAGATAGTTGCCTTTTTTTAAACTGTATAATATACTCGTATCATTTTTCAAATAACAATTTGAATATACTAAAGAATCATTTTTATAAATATGATAATCAGATCCATTAAATAGCTCTTGCTCTAGTTTAAATTTTATAAATAATGCATTTTGAGCGAAAGAATTTACACAGACAAAAAGTATGCTTAGCTGAAAAAGTGTTTTTATTTTATGTAAGTGCATCTTGAATTTTAATAGTTAACTATGAATTATAATTCAAGCTACTATTTTTAATAAACATGGTAAAGTCAGAAAAAGTAAAATAACTATTCTACTGAGGTAAGTGATACTTTCAATTAGGCAATATATCAAGTGCTGTTGCTTTTTGAATGGCCTGTGTACGACGTTTTACATCGAGTTTTAGGTAGATGTTTGAAACATGTGTTTTTATCGTACTTTCAGATACAAATAGGAGCGAAGCTATTTCTTTGTTAGAATGTCCTAGTGCGAGTTTACACAATACTTCGTATTCGCGTTTACTTAATCCTATTTTTTCAATTTGCTCAGGATCAATTGTGGAGATTTTAGGTTTTTCTTGTGAAAGTGCTCTTTTTTTGTTGATGTAAATTCCGATGAAGAAAAAAACAATCGCAATGGCAGCAATGATAAATTCCAATGACGAATTTCCACTCATGATGGAAAACTTACTCAATTGAAATAATACCAGTAATGCAATAATTAAAGTTGCGAAAATGAAAACTGTTTTTTTCATCGTTTAGAAATCTATATTGAAGGATTACATATTAATGAAAATGTACTTTGAATTTGTCAACAATGGTTTGCGCTAATTTTTCTTTGCTTTCTTTGGTCCAACCTGCTACATGCGGCGTAAGCAATACATTTTCTGCCTGAATGAGATATTGGAAAGCTTCTGGCATTTGATCGTCATTGAATAAATTTTCAAAAGAACTTTTTTCATATTCTAACACGTCCAAACCTGCACCTAGTATTTTTCCTGCTTGTAAAGCTTCCATCAAATCGTATGTGACCACACTTTTTCCGCGCGCTGTGTTGATGAACCAAAACGGATGTTTAAAAGCTTGGATGAACTGCTTATCAATCATATTTAGCGTACGCGGTGTTTCTGGTGTATGCAAACTTAAAACTGTGGCGCATTCTTGCAATTCAGGTAGCGAAACTTGCGTTGCATTTTCATCACCGACAGTTGCTTTGATATCATAACACAGTACCGTTACATCAAAACCGCGTAATTTTTTCGCAAAGGCTTTCCCCATATTTCCATAGCCGATAATTCCAACGGTTTGTCCGTCGAGTTCAAAACCTCTGTTGGCTTCGCGCAACCATTTTCCTTCACGAACTTCGCTGTCAGCTTTGTTCAGTTTATTCATAAGGGATAACAGCATACCAAGCGCGTGTTCGCCAACCGCATTTCTGTTGCCTTCTGGTGCCGAAATTAATTGAATTCCTTGTTGTTTTGCAAATTCACCATCAATGTTTTCCAAACCTGCACCAACTCTACCAATAAATTTTAAATGGGTCGCTTTCGCTATAAAATGGGCATCAATACGAAACCGACTGCGAATGATAAAACCATCGTATTCGTGAATTTTCGCTTCAATTTCGGCTTTACTAGACGTATAATCTTCGTGATTCGTATGACCTAATGCAGCTAATTGCGAAATGAGTAACGGATGATTTTCATCGAGATGTAATATGTTCACGAGTGTTTATATTTTTGGATATTCGGTTTGCGTTTTTTCATGTTGTACATTTCCCGTATGCGCCGTGGAGAGTTTTTCAAATAATAAAAGATGAACTTCTTCGCCGTCTTTGGTTGCCGGACAATGTTCCACGCCTTTTGGAACGACAATAATTTCACCTTCGTTTACTGTAACCGTTTTATCGCGAAATTTCATAAATAAAGTTCCTTTTATCACTTGAAACAACTCGTCTTCATCATCATGTGAATGCCAGACAAATTCCCCTTGAATTTTTGCTAGTATGACTTGCATATCGTCTACAATTGCCACTTGATGCGGATGCCATTGTTTGTTGACGAGTTGAAATTTTTGATTGATGTTGATTGCCTTCATGAGACTAAAATACGAGGAATTTTTTAGAATGTCTTCATCATAATATTAAATACAAAATCTTCTCTCCCAATACTGAAACTATACGAATCGTATTTGTGGAAGTCGTGTTTGTTATAAAAGCCAATGGCACGTTCGTTGGTATGCAATACCGAAAGCCATAAGCGTTCGATATTTAATTTTTGGACTTCTATAAAGAGTTCGTTTTGTAGTTTGGAGCCAATTTTATGCGCCAAATAATCTTTGAGCACATATATTTTCTGTAATTGTGCCGCTTTTTTATACGAACTATTCGGAACAGGCGATTCTTTTTTGAGTTTGGCATAACCCACGGGAAGTTCATCTGCATAGGCAATCCAAAATACGTTTTCTTCTTTTTTTAGTGAAGACGTCATTTTTTCAAGCGAAAAGGTTTTTTCGAGATAGTTGCGTAAATCTTGTTTGTCATGAAATAAATCACCAAAGGTTTCGGAAAATGTAATTTTTGCCAATAATGAGATAAATTTTGCATCTGCGGCAACCGCTTTTCTGATTGTGTGATTTTCCATGCTATTATAACCCTATGATTCGATAATTATCGGCTATTAATTTTTATAAATAACTGATTGTTAATTTTTTATGATTAAATATGATTTTGGCACTTTTCTTTTTTCTCCGCAACCTCAATTCGATAATCACGGTTTGCATTCCTTTTTTCTCTACAAATTTAGTATTTCATTTGTCTCATCATTAACGATTTAAAAAATATAATATTATGAAAAAACAAAGCAAAAATTTAAAGTTAAACAAATCAGTAGTTTCAGAATTAAGTATTGAAAAAGCAGGAGAAATAAAAGGTGGACTTTCTGCGCCACGTACTTGGTGTCTTAATAGAACAATAGGATGTACTATACTGTCTATTGATGTTGTGTGTTCAAACAATTGCTAGGCCTAGATATAGGATAAATTGTTAAGTAATATTAAAAAGTAAATCAAATTATTAATTACATAAAACTTATAACATGAAAAAACAAAGCAAAAATTTAAAGTTAAACAAATCAGTTGTATCAGAATTAAGTATTGAAAAAGCAGGAGCAATTAAAGGAGGAAAAACAGGAGCTACTCCTGGTGAGCAGTGTGCTACACAATGGTTATGTCCTCCAACAAGTCCTTGTGAAGCAACAAATTATACAGGTTGCCAAACAGATCCTTTATTCGGTTGTTAATCTGTGAATTTCATGACAGAAATTGAATGAGAAGCGAACTTCGGTTCGCTTTTTTTTACCGATTAAATATACATTAACTATTAAATTTTTTACCATGAAAAAACAAATCAAAACATTACAATTAAACAAATCAAAAATCTCTGAACTTAGTGCTACCAACACAGGAGAAGTAAAAGGCGGAAAAAGTGGAAACATACAAACGTGTCCTACTTGGCCACTTTGCTTTACACAAACTACGTGTCCTACGGAAGATCCAGGTGGTTGTTAGGGTTCTTTCTTAGTAACACGACAATATGATACGTTACAAGAGAGACTTTTTAATCACTTAAGGAAGTGAACTTCGGTTCACTTTTTTTATATCCCAATAATCAATTTTGCAATCAAGAAATAGATCAAAATTCCGAAGATATCATTGCTTGTCGTAATAAATGGGCCTGTGGCAATTGCAGGATCAATTCCGCGTTTGTCCAAGAATAGTGGAATAAAAGTTCCGATGATTCCTGCAACAATAATGACAATGACTAAAGAAACGGATATCGCCAAAGCAGCGTTGAAATCGTTTTTCCAAATCCAAACAGTAATCAGCAGAATGATTGCTAGTATAACACCATTTAGCATGGCTAAAAGCATTTCTTTTATCAAACGATTGTTGATGCTTCCTTTAATATCATCGTTTGCCAAACCTTGTACAATAATGGCACTCGATTGCACACCTACATTTCCAGCCATTGCGGCAATTAGTGGTGTAAAGAAAAATAGGATTCCATAATTTTCTAACATATCATCAAATCCTTCCATGATGGCTGCAGCACCAATTCCACCGAGTAAACCCAAGAAAAGCCATGGCAAACGCGCACGTGTTAAATCCCAAATACTATCATCGGCTTCTACATCTTGTGTAATACCAGCCGCTAATTGATAATCTTTTTCAGCTTCTTCTCTAATGACATCTACAATATCGTCAATGGTAATTCGTCCTACCAAGCGTTTCATTTCGTCAACTACAGGAATGGCTTCTAAGTCGTATTTAGACATTATTTTAGCAACATCTTCCGCTTTGTCACCAACAGTTACATAATCTACTTTTGGAATGTAAATATCTTTAATGTGTGTGCGTGTCGAAGTCGTTAATAAATCTTTGAGCGAAAGCCTCCCTTTTAGAATATCGTCATTATCTACTACATAAATAGAATGTACGCGTGATACTTCTTCTGCTTGTTTTCGCATTTCTTTGACACAGGTAAGTACATTCCAGTTTTCGTTGACTTTCACCAATTCTTTCGCCATCAATCCACCTGCAGAGTCTTCGTCGTAACGCAATAATTCTACAATTTCTTTGGCATGCTCTCTGTCTTCTAATTCGGAAATTACTTCTTGTTTCCGTTCTTCAGGAAGTTCGGAAATAATATCGGCAGCATCATCGGTATCGAGTTCGTCTACTTCTTCAGCGATTTCTTTAGCAGAAAGGTTTTCAAGGATTTTTTCTCGAACATCATCTGCAACTTCCATTAAAATATCAGAAGTTTTTTCACTATCTAATAGTTTAATGATGTACGTGGCTTCTTCAAGATTTAACTCATCAATAATCTCAGCAACATCCGCATAGTGGATTTCTTCTAGAAGTGTTAGAAGTGCCGAATCTTTTTTTTCCTCAATGTGCTGTGCTACTAGCGCAATGAGTTCATCACTGAGTTTAAACGGAATCATTTGCTATCTTGATGGTTAATTCTACGAATCGCTGAACAGGTATTTGTTCTGGACGCAGCCCAAAGATAGCATCTTCTTTTAAATTATCGGAAAGATTGAATGTTTTTAAACTATTGCGAAGTGTTTTTCTTCGTTGTTGAAATGCTGTTTTTACCACTCTAAAGAATAGTTTTTCATCGCATGGAAGTGTGTAGTTTTCTTTTCGAGTGAGACGCATCACGCCCGATTCTACTTTTGGTGGCGGATTGAACACTTCTGGTGGTACTGTAAATAAATATTCTGCTTCGTAAAAAACCTGTGTTAATACAGATAAAATTCCATACGTTTTGCTTCCATGTGGAGCACAAATACGTTGCGCTACTTCTTTTTGAAACATGCCGCTAAATTCAGGAATTTGATCGCGCATTTCCAAGGTTTTAAATACAATTTGTGTTGAAATATTATACGGAAAGTTTCCAATAATGGCAAACGGTTCGTCTTTAAACGTTTCTGTTAAATCATATTTTAGGAAATCTTTTTCTAAAATTTTACCCGAAAGTTGTAAGAAGTTAGCTTGCAAGTAGGCAACAGAATCTCTATCAATTTCACACACGTAGGTTGTCACTGGTTTTTTAAGCAAATATTTTGTCAACATACCCATTCCTGGACCAATTTCTAAGATATATTTATACCCTTTTAACAAAAGCGTATCTGTTATTCTTTCGGCAACTTCTTCATCCTTTAAAAAATGCTGTCCTAAGTGTTTTTTAGCTCTTACTTTATCTGTCATCGCATTTTATTGGATTTGTAATTATACTGTTATAATACGTTTTCTGATAAACGCTTCTATTTCTTTTTGATCTTTTTTTGAAAACCACGAAAGCTCAATGTCGTATTGCTTTCCATCATGTGAGATTACATACGGTTCGCTTCCGCCTTTCCCAGGATGATAGGTTTTTAATTGTGCAAAATCTTTTTTGAAACGATTGGTTCTCAACGTAGTATCGTTTAAAGTCACTGCAGGTTTTCCCCGAAGGAAAATCAACGCAATGGAACCAAAAGCGATGAGTCCAAAAATACCATTCATTACATATTCTATAACGACTAAATTTTTACGCAATTTGATACTGATTTCTTGTGCTATTTTGTCTGAGAATTGTGTGATGATAAAAAAGGTAACCCCAATCACAATGATGATTAAAATTGCCTTTACAAAGTATGTGGCTTGTGAATAATATTTTTTTTCTTTCATGTATTCGTTTTTACGCTTTGAAATCTTCAATAACTCTGAGTTCTGTGCGGAAACCAAGCATTTTATCGGCGAACTTTTTCATGCCTTCTTCGCGCAATTGTGTAGCATCTTCAAGGTAATAGGCTTCTAAATGTTCTCTGGATTTTGCTGTGTATTGAACCGCATACGTAGCGCCGCCCATTTCTTCTTCCACTAAAACCTGCACCAATCGTGCTTCCGTGAATTTTCCAGTAGCTAATACGTCTGGAATGTGTTTTCTGATCCAAATTGAAAATTCCTCATGAATGCTTTCATCAATATTGATGGTAACGTTATAAATGTACATAGCTATGCTTTCTAAATAAAGTGCAAAATTACGGTTTTAAGCTGAATTATTTATGAGAAGTTTGGTTTGATCGCGAAAAGATATATAAGTCGTATTTCTAATTATTTTGCTATGATTTGATCGAAAATAACTCAATTAACCTTATCACCACGCAATTTTCTATACGCTTTTTGAGCTTCTACATAGTGAATACTGTCTTGATGATTGAAAATAATTTCTTCAAAGAATTGCTTGGCTATTTCGGGTTCATCAAAGTGATCTAAATACAATTTTCCCATCGCAAAATACGCATCATCTACTAAAATACCTTCTTTGTAAAACTCGATGATTTTTTTGTAATTGAGTCGAGCTTTGTCAAACTCATCACGTTTTTCATAGAGTTTTGCTTGCATGAAAAGTGCTTCGTCTTCAATTTGTTCGCCTTTGTGATTTTGCAATATATCTTCAAGCTGTTCAATGGCTTCCGTTTCTTTTAACTGATACGCAAGCAAATCTGCTTTTGCATATTTTTTTAAGGCAGTTTGTGTAGAATCTTCCAATGAATTATCTGAAATGATCAATTTCAACTTCAGTGCATCGTTCGCAATTAGCTGAGATACAGACGATTTTAATATTTTTAGTTGCGATTCTGCCCATTCAAAATCACCTTTGTAATAACTTGTTCTTGCGACACGAAACCGTGCTTCTTGTCCAATTACATCATTTTTTAAGGTGTTTTGCACTTGCGAAAAGTATATTAATGCCTGATTGAATTGTTCTTTGTAGACCAAAATATCACCCAAAGCTAGTTTTACAGTGGCTAATTGACGTGTAGTTAGTTTGAGTTCGATGGTTTCTTTGAGATAGGCAATGGCAGCTTCGGGTTGATTTTTCTGAAAAGCTAAGAAATTTGCATAATCGCGTTGTAATAAAACCGTTCTGTAATCGCGTTCGTAATTGGACAATAACGTGTCAAATCGTTCTTGAATTTCATCGTAATTTCCGTCAGTCACCGCTTCAATATCGAGTTGAATCAAACTTTGAGAAGCTCGAATTTTGGTCATATCTTGACTCGATTTTTCAATAATATATGTCAATACTTCGCGTGCTGTTTCTTTGTCGCCATCTTCAATACTCATGCTTGCCAAGTCAAAAATACGTTGCAATGAAGCATCGCCCTGCATGTACATTGCTTTTTCTTGAATGAAAGCTCTTTTGTATTGTTTTTGCTGAATGAATAACCAACTTAGGAGTTCATTCCATAACAAATCGGGATCGTCTTGATTTTTTTTGAGGAGTATTTTACGAAATAACACATTGTTTTCATCATTTGGATCGTTTCGTAAAAACTGACTGATGATACGTTGTGCGTAACCTTTTTGTTCTACTCTGTCTTTGATGAGGTCTAAATAGCTCGAAAACATTTTTTCAATCTCACCTTTTTCACCATAAATACGCGCAATATTGTTTAAAAAATTATAATTAGGATTCGCGATCATGGCATTTTCATAAATACGCAACGCATAATCTAGCAAGGATTTTTTTTCAAAAGCACGCCCTATGATATAGGAAGCAGCCGCATTCGTTTCGGAAAATTGCACCGCTTTTTCATAGTATTTTTTGGCATTGATGGTATCTAACTTTAAGTCATAATTAAAACCAGTTTCTACCAATAGTATTGGACTTGATTTTGGGACTTCAATGGATGCTAGTAGTAGTTTTTCAGCCGTTTCAAAATCTTCCAATTGCTGATAACTGCTTATCATTGCAATGAAGTAATTTACTTTTCGCGGCGAATTTTTATAGAGTTTTTCAAACGCAACAATGGCTTTTTTGTATTCTCCTTTTTCATAATATTGTTGCGCTAACGCATCACTTTGAGCAAATGTTTGTGTACACATTGCCAAACTGAATATGAGAAATAATACATAACGCATAGGAAAGCTTTTTTTCAAAGATAACATAAAGTATGTTAAATAAATTGTAATGTTATTAGATATTAGAACGCTTCGCTACTAGAATTGAGACTGCTTTGCTGTTAGACCAGTTTTGATTTAAAATTACTCAATAAAAAGGCAGTTGTTTTTTCTTTAGGCAAAAAATAAAATGCAAGCATAGCCATAGCTACGGTTACACTTTAATTTAGTGTTAGAAATACCTGTATACGAGCTTTATTAAAAACAAAACGCCCAAGCAATTGCTTAGGCATTTCTATCAGCTATAATTCCATAGATTAAAAAACTATTTAACTAGGTTTGGGTGTATAGCAATTTTTAGTAAGTACTATATGTTCGCATTAGCTATTAACCTATGGACTGCGCAACATATATTGATTTAGATTTGGACGACAAACTTATGCAATTTATCGATTAAAAACAAAAAACATCGACAAAATACATTCTCGATGTTTTAAAAATTAAATATTTATGTTGATTATCGCTTACGATATCATATCAAAACCTGTGTATTTTTGTAATACTTCTGGAATTTTTATGCCGTTTTCTGTCTGGTAATTTTCTAAAATTCCCGCTAATACTCTTGGCAATGCCAACGCACTTCCGTTTAAGGTATGCGCCAATTCCTTGTTTCCGTCTTTGTCTTTGATTCTCAATTTTAAACGATTCGCCTGAAAGGTTTCGAAGTTAGATACCGAACTGATTTCTAACCAACGATCTTGTGCTGTTGAGAATACTTCAAAATCATAGGTCAACGCTGCTGTAAATCCTAAATCACCACCACATAATCGTAAAATTCTATACGGAAGTTTTAATTCTTCCAAAATTTCTTTGACATGATCGACCATTCCGTCTAAAGCTGCATACGAATTTTCAGGACGTTCTATACGTACAATTTCCACTTTGTCAAATTGATGCAAACGATTTAATCCTCGAACATGCGCTCCGTAACTTCCCGCTTCACGTCTAAAACAGGGTGTGTATGCGGTGCAACAAATTGGTAAATTTTCTGCTTTTAGTAATTCATCCCGAAACATATTGGTCACTGGAACTTCCGCTGTTGGAATTAAATATAAATCATCTGTTGTTGCATGGTACATTTGTCCTTCTTTATCGGGCAATTGCCCAGTTCCAAAACCAGACACTTCATTAACCAAATGCGGTACTTGATATTCGGTATAACCAGCATCGGTGTTTTTATCTAAGAAATACTGAATCAATGCACGTTGCAAACGCGCACCTTTTCCTTTATACACAGGAAATCCTGCGCCTGTAATTTTATTTCCAAGTTCAAAGTCAATGATATCATACTTTTTTGCCAATTCCCAATGTGGTTGCGCATTTGCATGAAGCGTTGGAATGTCGCCAGCGCGAAATACTTCTTCATTGTCATCTTCACTATTTCCGCTAGGAACTAAGGCATTTGGTACATTTGGAATGGTATATAAAAGCTCCGAAAGTGCTTCTTCTTTTTCTTTTAAATCCGTTTTTAAAGTTTCCGATTTTGCTTTGAGTTGTGTGCTCTTCTCACGTAAAATAGCTGCTTTTTTCGGTTCTCCACTTTTGAACAATTGTCCAATTTCTTTGGATAATTTATTAGCGGAAGCCAAGGTGTTATCTAGCTCAACTTGCAAACTTCGACGTGCTTCATCAAGTGAAACTACTTCGTTTACAACTTCAGTGGCATCAAAATTCCGTTTCTGCAAAGCTTCGATCACGTGAGCTTTGTTTTCTCTAATAAATTGCAATTGTAACATATTATTCTGTTTTTGGCGTTTCCACAAAAGTGCACTTCAGCTCCGCTCAGTGTATTTTTGTGGTCAGGCTTTTCGGCTGTATCTTTTATCTTGTTCTCGATACAATTTTCTATCGAAAATCACTCGAACTGACGACAAAAGGATGCCACCTCAATCCTTAACGCACTGATTATTGAAGCTGCAAAAATAATCAAAACCTTTAAATTATAGGTTTTTCCAAGTAATATTGAGATTAATTTTTTACAGTCCTGAAAAAACAGTGTAAAAAGGTATGTTATGTTTGCTATTGAACTATTTGGAATGCAAAATCTTAGTGAAATAAAAAAACACCATTTAAAAATGTTTTCTAATGGTGTTTTGCACTGTGGTTGCTTTTAAAAATAATCTTATCCTTTAGAATAATAATTGGTTAATATGGAATCCATTTCCTGTTTTCCTTGTTCGATATATAGGAGTTTTTCCCATAATTCGTGTGTTATGAATTGCTGTAATGGTTGTTCAACTTTTGAGAGCAATTTTAAAGCGCTTGTTAGTTTTTTATCCCAGGAGTGATGGTATTTCAACAAATCGTCAGGGTATACTATTTTTCTTTTTGTTCCTTCATCGATTCCTCTGAATGGTTTATCAATATTGAGATAGCCATAATCATCTGTTAATTGCTCTCCAACTTGAATATTTCTAATTGCTACTTCAAAATTGTACGCCGTTGTCAAACAATTGGAATTAAAACTATGATTTACAAAACGCGCATTGTCCCAACATAGCACCAAATTCCCTAAGTTGTTTTTGTAGGCATAGGTTTCAAGCAACTCTTTGTAGATATCGTCTAGGTTTTCGTAATCGTTTGGTGTAAACTCACGATCAAATTTATCCAACACCCATGTGATGGTTCCTTTTGGAATAAATTCTTTGGCGACAACGCCATAACCGACATCGTCATTTATAAATTTTATTTCAGTTTTTGGATGTATCATTTTTAGAGTTACCTATTTTTTTATCAATTCTAATTTTGTAATTACCCATTCTTCGTATTCCTCCTCATCTTCATCTGTTTTTTTCTGAATTTCATACGTAATATTGAAATCTTGCCCTTCATATTTTTCACTCATTAAATCATACGCTTTCAAGACTTTTGGGTCAGCGCTTTTAAATTCGTACGTATCATCATCATCAGAGAAATAGAATATTCCTTCTTCATAACCGTCATAGGTTGCTTTTAAAGTTTCTGTGTTTTTAATTGTTGTATTGTTCATCATTATTAAAGAGAACAATAGGATGGATAGTATTTTCATTTTTTTAAATTTTTAATAGTTAGCTGTTACATTTAGAAAAGGTCGCGGTTCGTCAGTCTTAATCATATAGAATGAAGAACATATTGTTGTGGATATCTGATATCCACAACAATAATTTAGTGCACTAGTATTGAACTAAAGACGTGTTTGGTTGTACTATGTAATTGTTATTATATACGAGACAAAGACGCTCGTTAGCATCTGTAAAGAGAAGCGTGGAAGTAAAACCTATTATCCAGTCTCTCATGTGATGAGCTTGTTTTGAAGTGTACTTCCCAATATTCAAAACACTGAATTTAACTATTGTTTTCATAATGCTATATGACCATCAATGGACAGTTCAAACATGTATATAAATATAGTTTATTTTTTGAATAGAATTTTTTTTTTGATTGTTAAATTTTTACAGAATTTTTTCCGTGCGGGAAGTGTCAAAATGATTCTTTTTGCGACTATTTTTTGTATTTACTTTTAAACGGAAGTAACCAAGTATGATGCGAGAAATGTGACCATTCTTCCGCAGCTAAATCCACCGTTGGATCAAAAAGTTTTTGGTATGGATGATTGTTGACACGTACACGACCTTCTGCATAAATGCAAACTTCTTTTCCTTCTTTTGCGTATTTGTTCTCAAGAAATTGTACAAATTGCCATAACATATCTGGTTTTACGGCAACTCTTTGTGCTTGTTTTGGTGTTGTGTGCGTAGCAGGATTTACATACTCAATCTTTCCAGATTCTTTATCAACGACTTTTAGTTGCACAATTCCTGTTTTTGATCGTAACATCATGCGCCAACTGAGTCGATGTCCTTCTTCTGTCCATAATACATCATCTTCAAAAGTCCAATGGCGCAATGGCAATCCTATTTGAAAGACAAAATACACCACAAATATGGGCACTACTATTTTTCTGTACGGCGACAAAATGACTTCATTACCTTTATATACTTCTTTTTTCTTTAAAAATATATTCCGAATGGTTTCTGGCTCAAAGAAGAAAATACACAACGCTAAAGACATGTAAGGAAAGATTCCGATGTGTAATACAAACGAGTTGAATAAGTGAAAAACGATGGCGCAGCAAAAGATAAATACACGTGTGCGTTTCCATATTAATAACGGAATCACTAGCAAGTCAAATGCAATTCCAACGTATGTTAACATGGAATGAATCCAATTTTGTTGCAAAAATCCGCCAACAATTGGTAAATCTCGTCTGCCAGCCATTAAGTTTTTGGCAACTTCTCCAGAAATCCAATCAGGGTACATTTTGGCAACAGAAGCATACGTGTATACGATAAATAATTGCAGAATGAAAATCCACAAACACCAATTGGGCATGTGATTTTTTTTGATACTTGGATTTTGTTTCGCATCTATCGAAAAGTAGTGATGTGCGGGAACTATCCACATAAAAATACACAATAGCACTAATAAGTAATAGTGATTGTTATACGAAGTTTTTTGCATGAGATATGCGCAGGTCCACAATACCGTGAAGATTCCGATGCTCCAGCGGTATTTATAGCCAATCATGACTAAGAAACCACAAATTCCCATGATGACAAAATACACATACATTCCAATGCCAGGTAGTGGTTGTAACCATTCAAAACCTATAAATGTAAATGTAAAATCAGGATCGATAAACGTCCGTTTTACCCAACCTGTGAGAATTGCACCAAAACCTTCCAAGCCAATAAGCAATCCAAAAAAGACTCGAAATACGACGAGTGATGTATTGTCTATTTGTTTAAAAAGAAATTTATTGAGCATGATAGTTTTCAATGAGTGCTAGAGATGTTTGCTTGTCTTTATGTAATTGTTGTTGTAATTTTTCTACCGAATCAAATTTTTGTTCGTCGCGTAAGCGTTTGATCAATTGGATTTGAATTTGTTCATTATAAATATCACGATTAAAATCAAAAAAATGCACTTCAATCGTTTGTTTTGTTCCTTTTACCGTTGGGTTTGTGCCAATATTCATCATTCCAAAAACGGTATTGCCATCTATGATACTTTTTACCAAATAGACACCTTGTCGCGGAATTAATTTATACGTTTCTTTAATATGAATATTTGCTGTTGGAAAATCAATTTGTTTTCCCAATCCTTTTCCGGGAATAACGGTTCCCGTCAACATAAATTCATAGCCGAGATAGGAGTTTGCAATCATAATGCTACCTTCTGTGAGTGCTTTTCTAATTTTTGTAGAACTGATCGTGACATCGTCAATTTCTTTGGCTTCAATTTCTTCTACTTTAAAATCGAATGCAGCACCAAATTCTCGTAAATCATTAATATTTGCCGTTCGATTTCTTCCAAAACGATGATCGTATCCTATAATTATTTTTTTTAGATGTAGTTGCTCAATGAGAATATCGCGCACAAAATCACGTGCTTTCAAGCGTGAAAACTCTTTATTGAAAGGATAAATAATTAAGGTGTCTAATCCGGTTGCCTCTAGGAGTTGTTTTCGTTCATCAATAGTGTTGATGAGTTTTATAGTTGAATCTTGTTGCAAAACCATTCGCGGATGCGGAAAAAAGGTTAACAGAGTTGTCGAAAGTCCTTCCGATTTGTCAATAAGGTTTTCTATTATTTTTTTGTGTCCTACATGAACACCGTCAAACGTTCCAATAGTAATTGCGGATGGATTTTCAGCTCGGTATTCATCAAAAAAATCTATGGTATTCACTGCGCGTTTCGTTTTTTTACAAAGCTATTTAATTCCTTGTATATTTTGCGTGATTTTTATTTTCTTTTGTAAGAAGATTTAATTCACAGATAAAAATAATTAATTCACCGCTTCAATACTTTCAATTATCGAAAAAACATTAAATATTTATGTTAAGGATTGAAAAAATACAACTTTTGCGACTTTTAACCCCTAATTCAAATATAAAATGAAGAAAAACCTACGCTACGGATTTCTTGTAGGGATGCTTTTTTTGTTCCATACTGTGTTTGCCCAAAACAATGATTGGACACAAAAAGAAACCTTTACAAATTCTCAAACAGTTTCAAAATTTAATCTATCACCACAAAAAGTTCATTTCTTTGAACTAAATGTGGCTGCTTTTAAGCAACGTATTTCGAGTGCTCCTTTACGTGGTGACACGTTTGGATCTACGACCATCGTAAATGTGCCAGGTATTGATGGAAAATTGGAAGTATTCAAAATCTATGAAGCATCTGTTTTTGCCCCTGAGCTAGCTGCAAATTTCCCAAATATTAAATCGTATGTTGGCTATAGTCAAGAAAATGAAGGCGCACAATTGCGTATGAGTGTTTCTCATAAAGGCGTGCAAACGATGATTTCTTATGTAGATAAGCCAACTGTTTTTATGCAGCCTTCTGGGGATGATATTTCAACGTATGTATTGTATACAAAAGATGCACGCGAAAGTACTATGGGTGAATTTAATTGTTCAACCATTGCTGAGGTACAAGATAGATTTACAGATATACAACCAGAAGATGCAGATGATCAACAATTGCGAAGATTTCGTATTGCCATCTCAGTAACAGGAGAATATACAGCCTATCATGGTGGAACTGTTGCAGGTGCTATGGCAGGAATTAATGCAACAATGACACGTGTAAATGCAATTTTTGAAACAGATATGGCTGTTACTTTTGAAGTGATTGCAAACAACCAAGATATTGTATTTACCAACGCTAATACAGATCCATATTCGGATGCAAGTGTAGGAACAGATTCAGCCAATAGTAACAATACTAATGGTTGGGGAGTTCAAGTACAAAATGTTTTAACTAATACAGGAACTATTGGAAATGCAGCCTATGATATTGGACATTTATTTGGCGCTACTGGCGGCGGCGGAAATGCAGGTTGTATAGGTTGTGTTTGTGAAGATGATACCGCTTCTAATACGGATAAAAATAAAGGTAGTGCGTATACATCTCCTAATAATGGAATTCCTGAAGGAGATACATTTGACGTTGATTATGTAGCACATGAAATTGGACATCAAATGGGCGCAAACCATACGTGGGCTTTCAACACAGAAGGAACAGGCGTGAATGCAGAACCAGGAAGTGGATCTACCGTAATGGCGTATGCAGGAATTACTGGTGCAAATAATGTACAGCAAAATAGTGATACGTATTTTCATTATCACAGTATCAAACAAATATTAGATAATTTGGTCACGCAAACCTGTTGGAATGCGAACAATTCGCCAATGTTGACAAACAATCCGCCAAATGCAAGTGCAGGAGATGATTATGTAATTCCGCAAGGAACTGCGTATGTACTTCGTGGAAGCGCTTCAGATTTGGATAGTGGTGATGTGCTTACATATTGCTGGGAACAAACCGATAGTGGACAGGTAACAAATACAACATTTGGACCCACACGAACCACAGGTTCTATGAACAGATCTTTACCACCAACTACTTCTCCTAATAGATATATTCCAAAATTAAGTAGGGTACAATCTGGACAGTTAACACAAACCAATCCAACGATCAATAGTCCTTGGGAAACGGTCGCAACAGTAAATAGAAGTATGAACTGGGCATTAACTGTCCGCGATAGAGAACCTACCGCAACTGGATTGGATGGACAATCTAGTTTTGATTTAATGGAAATTATAGTGACAACTTCTGCAGGACCTTTTACAGTAAGTTCACAAACTACGAATGTAAGCTGGGAAATGGGAACCAGTCAAATAGTAACTTGGAATGTTGCCAATACTGATGCAGCTCCTGTAAATACCGCAAACGTAAATATTTTATTGTCTACGGATGGCGGAAATACGTTTCCAATCACATTGGCATCGAATGTACCAAATGATGGTTCGCAGGCAATTACAGTGCCTGTGACAACTCCAACAAGTCAAGCTCGAATTATTGTAGAAGGTGCAGGAAATATATTTTACGCAATGAATTCAAGCAATTTTACACTGGTTGAACCCGATTTTGCATTGGTATTTACGGATAATGAAGAAACTGCGTGTCAACCAGCAAATGCAGTGTATAATTTCACGTACAATGCGTTCAATGGATTTAGCGGAACTACGAATTTTTCTACTGTAAACCTTCCAGTTGGAGCGATGGCAACTTTTAATCCAACTTCTGCCTCAGTAGATGGAACAAATGTAACGCTTACCATTTCTGGAACAGCAGGAGTTGCTTCAGGAAATTACACATTTTCAGCACAAGGAACTTCAGGTGCAACCACCAGAGGTTCAGACGTGTTATTGAGTGTTTTCCCAGGAAGTTTAACGCCAGTAGCGCTTATTTCTCCTACGGATGCCGCAACCAATGTTCCGACGAATGCAAGCTTAAGTTGGTCAGCGAATTCAAATGCAATAAATTATATTATTGAGATTGCTTCAGATGCCACATTTACAAATATTGTGGAATCATCTACAATTACCACGACAAGTTATACGCCTTCATCCTTAAATTTGGCAAGTACATATTATTGGAGAGTTGGAGTTTCTAATGACTGTGTAGCAACGGTATATTCTTCTGTGTATTCATTTGCAACACAAACCTGTGCTGTATGTGTTTCGATAGCAAATACTGATTTTGCTACAAGTACAACATTTGTTGAATTTGGAGATATTAGTAATGTTACTGGAAAACCATCTGGTTATACGGATTATTCAACTACTGATTTTACAGATGTTACAAAAGAATCATCGTATCCAATTACGGTGAATGCAAATACAGATGGTAATTATAGAACGCAAACAAAAGTATGGATTGATTGGAATCAGAACTGTAGTTTTGACGATGCTGGGGAAGAATATGACTTAGGAGAAGCAGACAATGTTGCTAATGGACTAACGGCAAATTCAGGAATGATGATTATGGTGCCAAGTGCTGCGCTTACAGGAAGTACCACCATGCGTGTATCCACAAAATATACATCGAGAACTACGATTGTATATCCAACTTCATGTGAGAATGGAGCGGATGCAGAAGTTGAGGATTACCGTATCAATGTGCAGAATACTTTATCAACCACTGAAAATGAATTGGAAGGTTTTGCAATTTGGCCCAATCCAACCTACGGAAAGTTTACTGTAAACTTTACTTCAACTTCAACAGAAAAAGTTACTATTGATGTATTTGATATTCATGGACGTACTATTTTGACAAGAAAGTATTCTAGCAGTACTAATTTTACAGAAGAATTACATATGAGTTCAGCAGCCGCTGGAATGTATATGGTGCGTGTAAATGATGGTGCTAAAACGAGTATTAAAAAATTGATTATTCGATAAAAATCATCATTACCTAACTAAACTAAAAACAAAACGAGAAGCCAGCGCTTCTCGTTTTTATTTTCCATTAAAAGTATTCATGGTATTTGAAACTCCTGCAGTTCCAAACGATTTTATGAGTTCTGCGCTTTTTTCAAGTCGCTCAGGTAATTTGTCATTTTCTTCTGTACTCCATTCGCCTAGCACATAATTTACTTGTCTTCCTTTGCCAAATTCGGCACTAATTCCAAATCGGAATCGCGGGTATTTTGTCGTTAGCAATTGCTCTTGAATGCTTTTGAGTCCATTGTGTCCACCATCGCTTCCTTTGGTTTTTACACGAATCGTTCCAAATTCTAGATTCAAATCGTCTGTAATAATTAACACATTATCAATCGGAATTTTTTCTTTTGTCATCCAATATCGGACAGCTTTCCCACTGAGATTCATGTAGGTGCTTGGTTTTAACAGGATAAAAGTTCTGCCTTTAAATTTATAGGTTGCGATATCGCCTAATTTATCTGTTTCAAACTTGATTTCTTCTTTCTTGGCAAAAAAATCTATGATTTTAAACCCGATATTGTGTCGCGTGTTTTCGTATTCACTTCCAATATTTCCTAAGCCTACAATGAGAAATTTTTTCATAGGATCTGTTTCTTCTATAGTTAATGATGCTTTTGCACGAGTTGTTGTGCGAAGTAGTTTTCTTAAAAATTGAAGCATGCTATTTTATAAAAATTTATGTAAAAATATAACCTATTGCGTCTTAAGACAAGTTTGAGTCGTAAAAAAATACTATAAGTTTTTGAGATCCTGCTTTTCAGTAGCATCGTTTAATTTACAATTTTGAATTCATCTTACGGGTTTCTCAAAATCGAGTTTCATTAAAATAAAAAAGCATTCCGATATGGAATGCTTTTAAAGATCAGATGATCAAAAATTATTTTTTTGCAGCGTCTTTTTCTGCTTTTGCAGCATCTTGCGCAGCTTTCATTGCAGCACGTGAGATTCTTACTTGGCAAACTACTGTATTGTCAGCGTGTAACAATTTATAGTTTTCGTTTGCTAATTCGGTCACATATAATTTGTTTCCGATTTCTAATCCTGAAATATCAGCTTCGATAAAATCTGGTAAATTTTTAGGCAATGCTTTTACCCTAAGTTTACGTTTGTTTAAACGTAAAGCTCCACCAGCAATAACTCCTGGAGATTTTCCTTTGATCGTAACAGGAATGTCCATTGTTAATTCTTTATCTTCGAAAGAACGATAGAAATCTACGTGTAAAATTTTGTCATTTACTGGATGAAATTGAATATCCTGTAAAATAGCATCGTGTTTAGAGCCGTCTTCTAATGCAATCACTACAGTGTGCGCATTTGGAGTATACACTAATTTAGAAAATGATAATTCTTCTGCTGAAAAGTGTAATGGATTGTCTCCTCCGTATAATACGCAAGGAACCTTTCCAGCATTACGTAAGGCTTTAGTTGATACTTTACCCACGCTTTCTCTTTGAGATCCGTTAATTGTAATTGATTTCATTGTTTGTGTTTATATTAATATTTAATTACATTAAAAATTTTGAGCTGATAGAAGTGTTCGTATGCACTTTTTGCATTACATCTGCGAATAAATGTGCACAACTTACTACTTTTATCTTGCTTGATTCCTGGCGCAATGGAATAGAATCAGTTACGATTAACTCTTCTAATTTTGAGTTTTCTATTCGTTCATGCGCTTGTCCTGATAAAATAGGATGTGTACAAATTGCGCGTACAGACAATGCTCCTTTTTCCATCATTACTTCCGCAGCTTTGGTTAATGTTCCGGCAGTGTCTACCATATCATCAACTAAGACTACATTTTTTCCTGTTACATCACCAATAAGTTCCATGTGTGAAATGACATTGGCTTTTTTACGTTGTTTGTAACAAATCACAACGTCACATTCTA
The DNA here is from genome assembly GCA_964351775.1 of uncultured Kordia sp. Classification (GTDB taxonomy): domain Bacteria; phylum Bacteroidota; class Bacteroidia; order Flavobacteriales; family Flavobacteriaceae; genus Kordia. The sequence goes on from CAYGPQ010000001.1 coordinate 25,043, forward strand.
AAAACTTAGAATATGCGTATGCTCTTTTAGATCCTCCCATATCTGGCGAAGCTATGGTAAGATTATCTAAGTTTAGATTTCTTAAGTATGGTAAAAACACGGTAGAGGCAAATAAATGATCTACTGGTTTTTCAAAGAAACCTTGTATTTGATCGGCATGTAAGTCCATCGTAATAATGCGTGTTGCTCCAGCTACTTCAAGCATCTTTGCAATCAGTTTTGCGCCGATCGGAACCCTTGGCTTGTCTTTACGATCTTGTCTTGCCCAACCGAAGTAAGGAAGTACCGCCGTAATATGACGCGCTGAAGCTCTTTTAGCAGCGTCTAACATTAAAAGCATTTGCATTAAATGATCTGAGTTTGGAAACGTAGATCCTATGATAAATACTCTTGCACCACGAACCGACTCTTCAAAAGAAGGTTGAAATTCGCCATCACTATATGTTGAGAACGTCACTTTTCCTAATGCTGTTCCGTACTGTTTTGCAATTTTTTCCGCAAGCTCTTCACTCTGCGTACAGGCAAAAATCTTTGGTTCTGGGACAGTATAAGACATTTAATATTCTGTTTAGTAGTTAGTTAATTGTTGTGTTGTGTCAAATAGGCTGCAAATTTAGAAATTTATTACAACTCTAAAAGCTTTTATTTCTTTTTTTACGGTAGAATTAAAATTATTTTCTAAATTTGCACACCTTAAAAAGCTCGAGTGGCGGAATTGGTAGACGCGCTGGATTCAAAATCCAGTTCTTTCGGGAGTGTGGGTTCGATTCCCACCTCGAGTACACAAAGGAAAAGCCGAAGTTTTATACTTCGGCTTTTTTTATTGGGTAAAACATAGGTGAAATAGATAAAAAAATCTCAAAAGCTTAGGATTCAGTAAATACAGAATAAAGAAGCATATAATACTTGTGATTCTCTCACTGCAAAAAACCTTATCATTTTTAAGGTTTTTGTTGTTTTTACTCAGTAAGATTTGATTATTTTCGTTACATGCTAAAAAATCATATACATATAGAAGAATTATTAATTGATGCAACAAAAGAACAGTTGTATGAAAAGTTAATAACGCAACTCAACAAAGATTTTTTACGAGCCAATATTGAAGAATCATTCTCGGACAAACTCAAGCCATCAGAATTAAAAGTAGAATTGCATGAAATAGTATATCGACTAATTCAGGAAAAATTTGCTGATTATTTGAACCTGCTTTACATCATGGATGTTTCCGAAGCCAAAGTAAAAGCACTTGATGGTTCGGATATGGTGCAACTTTCAGAACAAGTAGCTTTGCTCATGCTAAAACGCGAATGGCAAAAAGTATGGTTTAAAAATAAACTCTAAAAAAAGGTACTAAGGCATCTGCATAAATGCTTTTATCTTCATCATGTAGCACATTATAGCGAATGCCGAACGTAACATTATTTGTCCTATAACCAATGCCAAAAAATACGGCTGGTTGCCAATAATTGTCATCCACAAAAATAGGATCTTCAAAATTTCGACTGACGTTTAAATACTCAAACTCTGTAGAAAGTTGAATTTCATTCAAAGGATTGTAGAGTCCAATAAAACTTCCTCCAACAATGGTTGATTTAAAAAAATCATCATCATTAAAATAAGTGTAGTTTAACGAAACACCTGCTGCAAATTGTGAATTGAAATCATAAATCGCACTTGGCGCTATGGTCGCACTAAAAATTCCGTTTCCAAAACCTAAACCCAATCCACCACCAAAACGAACGTTTTGCCAAAAATCGCTTCCTTGGGTATTCGTAGTTGTGTTTTGCGAAAACGCACAAAAAGAAAACAAACTCATTAAAACTATTAAAAATGTATTTTTGGAACGTAAAAAAACAGAATATTTCATTTCTTGGAAAAGCTTAGATATTTATCACATAAATATATGTAAAAGATATGAGGTGTTTTTTACAAAAGTTGTATTTTTGATAAAATTTTGTCAAAACAAGACAGGAAGTAAAAAACATGGATAGATTTTCCTTTTTAAATGCAGCGCATACAGCATATTTTGCTGAATTATACGATCAATATTTACAAAATCCTGATAGCATAGAGCCAAGTTGGCGTGCTTTTTTTCAAGGATATGACTTTGGAACGGAAAGTTATGGAGAAGCACAAGATGCTACAGAAACAACTTCAAAAGTTGTCATTCCCGAAAATGTAAAAAAAGAATTTCAAGTTGTAAAACTTATCGACGGATATCGTACTCGTGGACACTTATTTACAAGAACGAATCCTGTACGTGAGCGAAGAAAATACGCGCCTACACTAGCGTTAGAAAACTTTGGGTTGGTCGAAAGTGATTTAGACAAGCAGTTTGAAGCAGGTGAAATTATTGGACTCGGCAAAGCAACACTACGAAACATTATTACACACTTAGAGCGTATCTATTGCGAATCTATCGGGGTAGAATATATGTATATCAGAAAACCGGAGCAGATTAAGTGGATTCAGGATAAGCTGAACATCAACGACAATCATCCGCAGTTTTCTGCAGAACGAAAAAAACACATTCTTAAAAAACTTAATGAAGCAGTTTCGTTTGAAAACTTCTTACACACTAAATATGTGGGGCAAAAACGGTTCTCACTAGAAGGTGGGGAATCTATAATTCCAGGATTAGATGCACTTGTTGAAGCAGCAGCAGACAAAGGTGTCAAAGAATTCATCTTAGGAATGGCGCACAGAGGTCGTCTAAACGTACTTACAAATATCTTTGGGAAGTCTGCAAAAGACATCTTTAGTGAATTTGATGGGAAAGACTATGAAGAAGTAATTTTTGATGGTGACGTAAAATATCACTTAGGATTAACTTCAGACAGAGAAACAGATTCAGGTAAAAAAATAAGTATGAACATTGCGCCAAATCCTTCACACCTAGAAACTGTTGGTGCTGTTGTGGAAGGAATTGCGAGAGCAAAACAAGATCGCAATCACGCACACAACTTCTCAGAAGTATTGCCAATCATTATTCATGGTGATGCGGCAATTGCAGGACAAGGATTGGTGTATGAAGTCGTGCAAATGTCACAACTAGATGGCTACAAAACAGGTGGAACCATTCATATTGTCATCAATAACCAAATAGGATTTACTACAAATTACTTAGATGCACGATCGTCAACCTACTGTACTGATGTGGGGAAAGTAACCCTTTCGCCAGTATTGCACGTGAATGCAGATGATGCAGAAGCAGTGGTACATGCAACACTATTTGCATTAGATTACAGAATGACATTCCAACGCGATGTATTCATTGACTTATTAGGCTATCGTAAATATGGACACAACGAAGGCGATGAACCTCGTTTTACACAACCAAAACTATACAAAGCAATTGCAAAACATAGCAATCCGCGTGATATCTACGCTGAAAAACTTCAGAGACAAGGAATCATTGATGGAGATTATGTGCAAGAGCTAGAAACACAATACAAAGATTTACTAGAAGAAAAACTAGAAGATTCTCGTAAAGAAGAAAAAACAGTCATCACACCATTCATGCAAGACGCTTGGAAAGATTTAGGTCTGGACAGGGTAGATGAAGATGCAATGGCAAAAGACATTGATACAGCGTATCCAAAAGAAAAACTAGCAACAATTGCTAAAGTGGTATCAACACTTCCGTCAGATAAAAAATTCTTACGTAAAATAGAACGCTTAATCGCTGGTCGACTTGATATGTTTGAAACAGACAAAATCGATTGGGGAATGGGCGAAATGTTAGCCTACGGTTCTTTACTACAAGAAGGTTTTGATGTGCGTATCTCAGGGCAAGATGTGGAAAGAGGAACGTTTTCACACCGTCACGCAGTTGTAAAAGTGGAAGACTCTGAGGAAGAAATCAAATTGCTAGACCATGTAGCGGAAAATCAAGGGAACTTTTACATTTATAACTCATTACTATCTGAATATGGAGTGGTAGGGTTCGATTATGGATATGCAATGGCAAGTCCAAATACACTAACAATATGGGAAGCACAATTTGGAGATTTCAGCAATGGAGCACAAATTATGATTGACCAATACATTTCTTCGGCAGAAGATAAGTGGAAAACACCAAACGGACTAGTAATGTTATTGCCTCATGGCTATGAAGGACAAGGCGCGGAGCATTCATCTGGGCGTATGGAACGGTATTTACAAATGTGCGCAAAAGACAATATGTACATTGCTGATTGTACAACGCCGGCAAACTTTTATCACTTATTGCGTCGTCAAATGAAAGCTGATTTCAGAAAACCATTAATAGTATTCACACCAAAAAGCCTATTGCGTCATCCAAAAGCAGTATCGTCTGTAGATGAATTTGCAACTGGAACTTTTCAAAAATTGATTGATGATGCGGATGCAAAAGTTGATAAGGTGAAAACGTTGGTATTCTGTACAGGGAAATTCTATTATGATTTATTAGAAGAACGCTCAACACAAGGTAGAGAAGATGATGTTGCTTTAGTTCGATTGGAACAATTATTTCCGTTGCCGAAAACAAAAATTAGAGAAATCATTGCAAAATATACAAACGCAGACGACATTGTTTGGGCACAAGAAGAGCCAAGAAACATGGGAGCGTATAGTCACTTATTGATGCATATTGACGAAGTGAGAAACTTTAGAGTTGCCTCAAGAAGATTCTATGGTGCGCCAGCTGCCGGAAGTTCGGTACGATCAAAACGTCGTCATGCAGAAGTAATTGCCTATGTTTTTGATAAAACAAAAAATAATATGCGTTAAGGATTGCATTTCGACTTCGCTCAATGTACCTACCATTAAAGCAAGTCAGTAAATATTCGAAGACATAACAACAGTGGTTGCTGAGCGAAGTCGAGGCAAACGCCCAAATAAAAATAAAATACAAACTAAAATATAGAACACGATGATTTTAGAAATGAAAGTTCCTTCGCCAGGAGAATCCATCACTGAAGTAGAGATAGCAGAGTGGTTAGTGCAAGACGGCGATTATGTAACGAAAGACCAAGCAATTGCTGAGGTTGATTCTGACAAAGCAACTTTAGAGTTGCCAGCAGAAGCAAGTGGAACAATCACCTTAAAAGCTGAAGAAGGCGATGCTGTAGCAGTTGGAGATGTCGTTTGTCTGATTGATACGAGTGCGGAAGCTCCAAGTAGCGATGCGCCAAAAGCAGAAAAGAAAACAGACGCACCAAAGGCGGAAGCTCCAAAACCAGCGCAAGCACCAAAAGCTACCGAGCCTACAAAAACGTACGCTTCGGGAAGTGCTTCTCCAGCAGCTAAGAAAATATTAGCTGAAAAAGGAATGGACACTAACGAGGTAAAAGGAACTGGAAAAGATGGTCGTGTTACAAAAGACGACGCCGCAAACGCACAACCAAGTATGGGAACACCAGCGGGTGGAACACGCGGTAGTGAGCGCACAAAATTATCAATGTTGCGCAGAAAAGTTGCGGAACGTTTGGTATCTGCAAAAAATGAAACGGCAATGTTAACTACGTTTAACGAAGTAGATATGTCGCCAATTTTTGCCTTACGTAAAGAATACAAAGAAACGTTTAAAGCCAAGCATGGAGTAGGTTTAGGATTTATGTCCTTCTTTACCTTAGCTATTGTACGTGCGTTAAAACTATATCCAGCCGTAAACTCTATGATTGATGGTAAGGAAATGATAAGTTATGATTTCTGTGACATCAGTATTGCGGTTTCTGGTCCAAAAGGACTCATGGTACCAGTGATTAGAAACGCAGAAAATCTATCTTTTAGAGGTGTAGAAGCAGAAGTAAAAAGATTGGCTATCAGAGCAAGAGACGGACAAATTACCGTGGATGAAATGACTGGAGGGACATTTACCATATCAAATGGTGGAGTTTTTGGAAGTATGCTATCAACGCCAATTATCAATCCGCCACAATCAGCAATCTTAGGAATGCACAATATTGTAGAAAGACCTGTGGCAATTGACGGACAAGTAGTTATTCGTCCAATCATGTATGTGGCACTTTCGTACGATCACAGAATTATTGATGGAAAAGAATCTGTAGGATTCCTAGTAGCTGTCAAAGAAGCGTTGGAAAATCCAACCGAATTATTGATGGACAATAATATTAAAAGAGCTTTAGAGTTGTAGAAAACATTCTAAGTAATTTAAAAATTAACATAACCATTGCGACTGAAAAGTAGTAATGGTTATTTTTTTTACGTAAATTTATAAGTCTTTATTTTTTAATACATTAGAAATGGATAAGTAAGAGGTTTCGGTTAAAATCGACACTATTTGTGAACATCATTTCTATTGCTAAAATCAACCGCCATGAAAAAGATTATATATATTATTTCTTTCCTGCTCACTACAACTGTTTTTGCGCAATACACGATTACGATGGATGCGTATGTCTTAGATACAAATACAAAACAACCAATACCTTATGTCAACATTCAATGTGTTGGAAAAGACATTAAAACTATTTCGGATGCTTCGGGGAAATTTACACTTACGTTTGATGAAGAGTTGGTTACAGACAATGATCATTTCCAATTTTTAACACTGGATTACGATACGTTAACAGTAAAAATGCCGAAACTTTCTAAATATTTGACAGTATCGAATAAAATATATTTGAAATCCAACATCAATACTGAATTAGAAAACACACTAAATGGTACAGTTTTTACTGGAAAAAACACCTCCATTCAAAACGCAAAAGTTCGTGTCAAAAACACATTTACAGAAGTGCAAACAACAGTTGATGGAACATTTAAAATACCAGCTAAAATAGGCGATACGCTTGTAGTAGATTATATTGGTATGTATGACAAAGAAATAGTAGTTTCTAGTTTAAATCCTATAGATATAAAATTAAAGCCCAATGCCGAACTATTAAACACGGTTTTAATCAAAGGAAAGAAAGCAAAAACGAAGAAACATTACGTTGATACCGGATTTGGAAAAGCTGATTTTGATGGATTTTCGTTAGCTTCTATGCTAACATCAGAAGACATTGGCTCACATCATGTATATCTTACCGATGTATTACGGGGAAGAATTGCGGGTTTAAATGTCGATATGGGAGAAGGAAATATTCGGAATCGATTTAATGTGTATGCTAGAAGAAGTTTTAAATCAGCAACGAATAATAGGCCAACGCAACCTGCACAACCAGTACTGTCAATTAGAGGCACGCAAGCAATTGTGTTTTATGATGGTTTTCCATATTATGGAAATATAAATGATATTGAAATTAGGACTGTAGACAATATAGTAGTATTAAAGGGAATGTCATCAACAGTTTTATATGGAGGGCAACCAACCATATTAATTACCTCAAAAAATAGATTTTTAGAAACGGATGAAAACGGAAACGTACTTAATACTGCATTGGCAACTAACAATACTTATGACGAATCTGTACCTTTATTAGCAAACACCTTTCAAAAGCCAACCTATATTACAGAATTGCAAAAAGCATCAAACTATACAGCAGCTATGGAAATATATGCGGCGCAAGCAAGCAACAATGAGTTTCAATCGGTTTCTTATTATATGGATGTTTCCGAATATTTCATGAAATGGAATTCCGAAAAAGCCATAGCAATCTTAATGAATATTGAAAAAATTGCAGCAAACAACCCAAAAGCATTAAAAAGCTTAGCGTATAAATTAGAAGAATTGAAACAATATAAAAAGGCAAAACTAATATATCAACGCATTGCTACATTGTTGCCAAATTCGGCACAATCGTATCGCGATTTAGCACTGATTTACAAACATGCTGGCGATTACCAACAATCATTAGACTTATATAAAAGAATGCTCGCAAATTCTATTGAAAATGTAGATTTCAAAGGATTGGAACAACCGTTATTGAATGAATTACAACAATTATTAAGAAGACATAGAAGTGAGGTAGATTACAAAGATTTACCATCAAATATATTAACTACCACTTTTAAATATGACGTACGAGTAGTGTTTGAATGGAATGATGTTGACACAGAATTTGAACTGCAATTTGTGAATCCAAAAAATAAATTTTACACCTGGGCACATTCCATCAGCGCAAACAAAGATCGCCTGCTCGATGAAGTAAAAAATGGCTACCACACAGAAGAATTCATCATTGATGAAGCGATGGATGTTGGCGAATGGATCATTAATGTCAAAAACCTAAAAGAAGAAACTTCATTGAATCCGACGTACTTAAAATACACGATCTACAAAAATTACGGAACCGTGAATGAAGAGAAAAAAATGAAAGTGGTAAAGCTTTACAAGCAACAGCAAAAAATTACGCTTGACAAAATAGTGTATCAGTCAGCACAATAATATGGATAGCTATAGTAATGCATATATATTTACACAAAATGCAGCGATTAATAATACGACTTGTATGATAAAAAGCACTGTAACTAGCTTATTGTTTTGATTTAGGGAGGTCATCACAAAATGGTTTGATTCAACAATGATGTAAAATTCTATAAAAAAATCATTCCAAACAATACGTAAAATCCCCTGTTTTTTAGTGAAACTCAGTTTTAAGAAGCCTTAAAGGC
>CAYGPQ010000001.1:33683-83385 GCA_964351775.1 uncultured Kordia sp.
GCACTTAAAACTGTTAGTTGAACTAACTCCGCAGTAATGCGGAGTCTCTAAGAAGCAATAATATTTTTATGGAGATAAAATTTTAAGAAGCCTTAAAGGCGCACTTAAAACTGTTAGTTGAACTAACTCCGCAGTAATGCGGAGTCTCTAAGAAGTTATTTTGGCTCTCAAAATATATTAAAACCCTTAAAAATGAATACGCATTACTTCAAGTACAAGCAATTTTTATCATAATCAATCACAGCTTTGCCTTTTCGTAAAATATCAGCACCAATAATTCCATGGACAGGTTGTGCTTCATGTTGTGTTAAGGCAGTATTCACGTGATCTAAATTAAAAAGGATCAAGGCAACACGTTGTTTTGTCCACTTTCCAATAGTTACTTTATTGTTTTTAGAAATTTGCGTGTCCATATTCACAGCGCCAGCGCCTGCAGCTTTAATCTTAGAGGCTTTAGCTATCAAATTAAAGGTTTCTATCGCTTCAAAACCTACACATGAAGTAGAAGCACCCGTATCTAAAATAAAACTTCCTTCAATACCATTAATCTTTGCTTTCATTTCATAATGATTCGTATTAATTCTGTTCAACTTAATACGCTGATAACCTTTGTCCAATAAAAACTTTCGTAAACTCTTTCTCATCTGTGATAATACCTATTATGTATAAATGCTAAAATACAAATCAAAACGCATGCCTGTCTTTCATTCCTACTATTATTGTCATGCAAGAAGTGACAAGTGGTATGAAAATGATCGTAATTGTCATACTTTTTAAAAAGAAGCAGCACATAATTCCTATTGAAAATACTATTTTTACGCCATGATAATTACAGATACACATACACATTTATATAGTGAGGCTTTTGATGAAGATAGAAACGAAATGATGCAACGTGCTTTGAGCAATGGTGTGAAACGCTTTTTTGTTCCTGCAATCGATTCAACATATACAGAACGCATGTTTCAGCTTGAAAAAGACTATCCGAGTGAAGTTTTCTTAATGTCAGGATTGCATCCAACGCATGTAAAAGAAAATTACAAAGAAGAATTAGCACATGTAGAAACACTCCTAGCAGCACGAAAATTCTATGCAGTTGGCGAGATCGGAATTGATTTATACTGGGATAAAACATTCTTGCCACAACAACAAGAAGCATTTCAACATCAAATTCAACTCGCTAAAAAGTACAAACTTCCTATTGTAATTCACTGCCGCGACGCATTTGATGAGGTGTTTGAAGTCTTAGAAAAAGAAAAAGACGCATCTTTATTTGGAATATTTCACTGTTTCACAGGAACAAAAGCGCAAGCCGAAAAAGCCATTGGTTACAATATGAAACTCGGAATTGGTGGAGTTGTGACGTTTAAAAACGGAAAAATTGATCAATATTTGCATGAAATTCCATTAGAACACATTGTTTTAGAAACCGATGCGCCATATCTTGCACCAATGCCATTCAGAGGAAAACGGAATGAAAGCAGTTATGTCCTGAATGTATTAGAAAAAATAGCAGACATCTATCAACTTTCAATAGCAGAAGTAGCGATGATCACCACAGAAAACTCAAAAGCAGTTTTTGGGATTTAAGTAATCGTAAATGATAAAAAATTATACATTTAGTAGTATTTCAATTTTTGAATCATAAAAAAAAGTACTTTAGACAACCGACAACCGACAACCAAATGACACAAGCTAACATATTATTAATATATACAGGTGGAACCATTGGGATGATCAAAGATTTTGAAACAGGAGCTTTGCGCGCTTTCAACTTTAAAAAACTCTTAAAGCGCATTCCTGAACTTTCACACTTAGATTGTAATATAGAAACGGTCACCTTTGAAAAACCTATTGATTCTTCGGACATGAATCCTACGTATTGGATACAAATGGCATTAATTATAGAAGAAAATTACGATGATTTTGATGGTTTTGTGGTGTTGCATGGAAGTGATACGATGAGTTATTCGGCTTCAGCCTTGAGTTTTATGTTAGAAAATTTGGCAAAACCCGTCATATTTACGGGATCTCAGCTGCCTATTGGAGATTTACGTACCGATGCAAAAGAAAACCTAATTACGTCCATTCAAATAGCTTCTTTACAAGACAAACATGGAAAGCCACAAATTAAAGAAGTAGGATTGTATTTTGAATACAAATTATACAGAGCCAACCGAACAACTAAAATAAATGCAGAACATTTTGAGGCATTTAGCTCGTTAAATTATCCACCTTTGGCAGAATCTGGAGTGCATTTAAAAATATTTAAAGAAAATTTATTGCATCCTTCGGGCAAAAAAAGGCTTAAAGTTCACAAACAAATTGATAATAATATTGCATTAATAAAATTATTTCCAGGCATAACTCGATCAAGTATGGAAGGTTTTTTAGCTTCAAAAACGATAAAAGCGATCATTTTAGAAACTTATGGAGCTGGAAATGCACCAACTGAGCCATGGTTTTTAGAGTTTTTAACTGAAATAAAGCAAAAAGGTATAATTATTGTGAATGTTACGCAGTGTTCAGGAGGAAAAGTCATCATGGGACAATACGAAACGAGTGTTGCATTAAAAAAACTAGGAATCATCAGTGGTAAAGACATCACAACCGAGGCAGCTCTCGCAAAATTAATGTATCTTTTGGGCAGGAAAACGAGCCGATCTGAGTTCAAAAGAATCTTTGAAACACAAATAAGAGGTGAAATGTCCTAAAAATAACTAGATATATTTCAAAAACTAAAATATTTTTTGTTATTTGCCCGACGATAGAGAGAGGTGGCCGAGTGGTCGAAGGCGCACGCCTGGAAAGTGTGTATGCGGCATAACCGTATCGAGGGTTCGAATCCCTTCCTCTCTGCATAATTTATCGTAAATAATTATAAAATTTTTATATCTTTAACCCGATTAACTAACAAAATTTAAGTTCAAGAGAAATGAAAAAAGGATTTTCTATTATGGCAGTAGCCATGTTAACGATTTTAAATGTAGGTGTTGCAACTGCTCAAGAAGCAGCTAAAACTGCAGAAGAAGCACAAGGTTTCCACCAAGTATTAAAAACTTACTTTATAAAAGGTGGACCCGGATTTATGGGGATTGTATTGTTATGTCTTATCTTAGGATTGGCAATATGTATCGAAAGAATCATTTATCTGAATATGGCTTCAACAAATAACAAGCGATTATTAGCAAATATCGAAAACGCGTTGTCAAGTGGAGGCGTAGAAGCTGCTAAAGAAGTTGCAAGAAACACAAAAGGACCTGTTGCGTCTATTTTCTACCAAGGATTAGATCGTATGGATGAAGGCGTTGATAACGCTGAAAAAGCTGTCGTAGCTTACGGTGGTGTTCAAATGGGACAATTAGAAAGAAACGTATCTTGGATTTCTCTATTCATCGCAATTGCACCGATGTTAGGATTCATGGGGACGGTAATCGGGATGATTCAAGCCTTTACGGATATTCAGGCAGCAGGAACAATGGATGCTTCGTTAATTGCAGGTTCTATTCAGGTTGCTTTATTAACGACTGTATTTGGTCTTATTGTTGGTATTATCCTTCAAGTTTTCTATAACTATATTATTGCTAAGATTGATAGTATTGTAAACGATATGGAAGATTCATCTATTTCTTTAATAGATTTATTGGTTCGTTACAAAAAATAATACTGTCAACTTTTTACAATACAATATATCATTATGAAATCATTAAAAACAATATTAACCGTTTTAATTGCTGTAATCGCACTTATAGGAGCAATTCTATATATTATGATTCTTACAGAAAGGTCAACAGGAAATGCGATGATTATTGCAGGTGAAATACTCGTTGTTGTAACGGCTGCAATAGCTCTATTTTTTGGACTCAAAAACTTGGCTACAAATCCACAGGCATTAAAGAAATCATTGATTTCCTTAGCAGTATTCGCTATTGTTGGAATATTATCCTATGTGTCTGCTGGTGAATCACCGTTAGAAGTAGGAGATATTAGGATTACGGAAAGTACGTCTAAGTTAGTTGGAACAGGTATTTACATGTTCTACTTTTTAGCAATGATTGCTATTTTAGCAATGATTGGATTTACAATCAAAAAATCACTTAATAAATAATTATGGGAAGAAGAAACATACCAGAAGTTAATGCAGGATCTATGGCAGATATTGCATTCTTACTTCTTATCTTTTTCTTAGTAACTACTACATTTGAAGTGGATAATGGTATCAATAGAAAGTTGCCGCCTATTCCACCTCCAGGACAAGTGCCTCCTATTATCAAACAAAAGAATTTATTCACTGTTTTAGTAAACAAGAATAATGACTTGTTAGTAGAGGACGAAGTTATGGAATTAAAAGATTTGCGCAATGCAGCAATCGATTTTTTAGATAATGGAGGAGGAACTAACGAAAATGGAGAGCCTTGTACGTATTGCAAGGGGAAAAGAAGTGAAGACTCATCAGATCACCCTAACAAAGCCATCATCTCTGTTAGAAATGACAGAGAAACAGAATATAAAACATTTATTTCTGTTCAAAATGAGCTTCTTGGGGCTTATAACTTTTTGCGAAACAGAGAGGCTGTAAGGCTTTATGGAAAGCAATATGCTTATACAACAATGGATTCCATTGTCTCACATCCACAAACAGATAAGGACGTTAAGGATGAATTGAATAAAAAGATGGATGTAATTAAAGAAATGTATCCATTGAAGATATCTGAAGCAGAAACTAATTAATTAAAATCGTAGCTACTATGTCTAAATTTAAAAAGAAAAAAAGTGGTGAATTGCCGCCAGTATCTACAGCAGCATTGCCAGATATTGTATTTATGTTATTATTCTTCTTTATGACGGTAACAACGTTTAAAAAAGATGATTTTAAGGTAAAACAAGATTTCCCTAATGCTGATCAAGTACAAACGCTTGATAAAACAGATAAGGTAATCTATATATATGTTGGTACACCTAGTGAACGATATCAAGCTGACGTAGGAACACAGGCAAAAATTCAGTTAAATGATAAATTTGCAGATGTTTCTGAAATCAAAGATTACTGGTTCAATGAGATTAACAACAATCCAAACCTTGGACAACAATTTCAAAATGTTGCAATCACAGCGCTAAAAGTAGATGGTGAAACTAGTATGGGATTAATTTCTGATATCAAACAAGAACTTCGTGAGATTAATGCGCTTAAAATTAACTACACAACCAGAAAAGGTGCAGTTAGTAAGAATTATAAAAAATAGAAAAACTTAAATTTTATATTCAAAAAAGCACTCTTTCAGGAGTGCTTTTTTTGTACTATCTTGGTACTAATACCAATTAAATTTCAAAATACCACATGTCGTCTAGTTCTTTTTTAATCTAAATTCCTTGTTCATAAATACCCTAGCTACCACTATGCCAGTTAATCACAGCGTTTTTACATTAAAAAATAACTGCGCCTTCAATGCGGCATTTTGTAGTTTATTTGGTATAATTGTTCATGAAATCAACTCGCTAATACAAAAAACAGCATGAAACGTATTATCATTGGAATCATATTCATCTTTTTAGGATTGAATACTGCTATTGCGCAAGAAGAAGAAGTGCGCGATACAATTCCTGATGAAAACTATCGAGAAGATCAATTTTATATAGGAGTTACCTATAATATCCTTCAAAATAGACCTAGCAGCATTTCTCAGAACAATTTGTCCAATGGAATACATTTGGGTGTCATTCGCGATTTCCCAATCAATGAGAAGCGAAATAAAGCAATTGGAATTGGTTTAGGATATTCTTACAATTCATACTTTCATAATCTAAAAGCTACGGAAACAAATGCAGGAATTACGTATGAAGCCATTGATGGCGATCAAAGTTTTAAGCGAAATAAATATAGAACACATGTTGTAGAACTTCCGATTGAATTTCGTTGGCGAACTTCTACAGCTTCCTCGTATAAGTTTTGGCGTATTTATGGTGGATTTAAAGTCGGATACATCTTTTCCGGTATTTCAAAGTTTGTAAGTGATGCCGAAAAACTCAAATTTCAAAATGACGATTTGAATCGATTACAATATGGATTCACGTTAAGTGCAGGATATAACACTTGGAATTTTCATCTGTATTATGGTTTAAACAAACTTTTTAAAGACACAACTGTTACCGATGATGGAGAACAATTTGACATGAGTATTATTAAAGTTGGGTTGATGTTTTACATCTTATAGCCAATCAGACATTACCAATAATTGTGGAATCCAGCCTATAAAAAAACCAAGAATCAATTCTACAAAAGTATGTGCTTTCAAAAATAAACGGGAAGTACCTACAAGTCCTATCATTAAAATAAGGACGCTTAAAGCAAAGGTAATATTCACTTGATAGGTAATACTTAATACAATTAAAAACATTACCAAACCCGATATCCCCATGATATGCATACTTGCTTTGATACGAAATAAGACTAAAATAAGGCAAGCTACCGAAGCAATTAAAGTGGCCAAAAAGAAATCATACAATTCTGCAAAAATAGATTTTGTTATGACTTTGGTGATAATCAAAAACAACACTAAAACGTATACATACAACGGAATTTTACGTTGAGACACCTCTTTTACAAAAATAGAATCAATCAGCTTGAAGCGTTTCAATAAGATAAAAAGCAAGATGGGAATAAAGATGGTAAAAATTGAAATCGTAATTGCTACGTCAATTTTAAAATTCAATTCATACAATCGTGGTGTGACTAAAAAATAGCCAATGGTAGCCATTACTGGAATGAAAATAGGGTGAAAGAGGTATGATATAACCTTAAAAAACGTGCGCATTTATATTTTCTTTCGTAATCGTGCGACTGGAATATCCAATTGTTCTCTATACTTTGCAACCGTTCGACGCGCAATAGGATAGCCTTTTTCTTTTAAAATACTGGCTAACTTTTCATCAGTTAACGGTTTCTTCTTGTCCTCGTCTTCCAAAACCGTTTCTAAAATCTTTTTAATTTCACGTGTAGAAACATCTTCTCCTTGTTCATTTTTCATGGATTCAGAGAAAAATTCCTTAATCAATTTTGTTCCGTAAGGTGTATCTACATATTTACTATTGGCAACACGCGAAACCGTTGAAACATCCATGTGTATCATATCTGCGATATCTTTCAAAATCATGGGTTTCAATTTCCGTTCATCACCTGTAAGGAAATATTCTTCTTGATAGTGAAGAATGGCATTCATAGTAACTAAAAGTGTCTGTTGACGTTGCTTAATAGCGTCTATAAACCATTTTGCAGCATCTAACTTTTGTTTAATGAACATCACAGCATCTTTCTGCGATTTTGTTTTCTCACGCGTATCTTTATATCCTTTGAGCATGTCGTTATAATCTCTAGAAACATGCAACTCAGGAGCATTACGTCCATTTAGTGTCAATTCTAATTCACCTTCTACAATACGAATGGCAAAATCAGGCACAATATGCTCAATGATTTTTGTGTTTCCAGCATACGATCCACCAGGTTTTGGATTTAAACGCTCAATTTCTAAAATACCATCACGCAATTCAACTTCAGTAATATCAAACTTCTGTAAAAGTTTCTTGTAATGTTTTTTGGTAAAATGGTCAAATGACTTGTCCAAAATATTAATGGCAAGCTCAATAGCTGCTGTTGGCTCTTTTCTTCGCAACTGAATCAACAAACATTCTTGCAAATTTCGTGCGCCCACACCAGCAGGATCGAGCTCATGCACAATCTGTAAAATACTAGCAACATGATCATCTGTGGTAAAAATATTTTGTGTAAATGCTAAATCATCTACGATATCTTCTAAAGGTCTGCGGATATAGCCACTTTCGTCCACGCTTCCAATTAAAAATTCTGCAATTTCACGATCTTCTTCAGAAAATCGAAATGTATTTAATTGATTTTTTAAATGTTGATTAAATGACGTTCCAGAAGCATACGGAACATTTTTTTCTTCATCATCAGCACTGTAATTATTTGCTTGCAATCGGTAACTAGGAATTTCATCGTCGCTCAAATAATCGTCTACATTAATATCATCAGCAGTAATAGATTCATTGCCATAATCGTCGTCAAATTCATTAGACAAGTCAGCATCATAATCTTCTGTTTGTTCCTTTCCACTGTCCAACGCAGGGTTTTCTTCCAACTCTTGCTTTAGGCGTTGTTCAAATGCTTGCGTAGGCAATTGAATCAATTTCATCAATTGAATCTGCTGCGGTGATAGCTTTTGAGATAATCTAAAATTTAATTGTTGTTTAAGCATATTATTTGGTTGGTTTCTTCAAAATAACCCTTTTTGACTGACATTAGTTTTTGTGAAAACTGCCTTTATAATTCAAAAGATGGATCACCTTATTGATGGTTTTGTTTGGCAATTAATCAAAAACAATACCATTATCATTAAAGATACTATGTTTCACTTATATATTGGCTTTTAATAACACACAAATATAAAAAAAACCTACAACGGTATTGGATGTTGTAAAGGGAAAAATGGCAAGGAATTCTATCTGGTTTTTACAAAAAACAAACATTAGGGGAATAACACTCTTTTTCAACTAGAAAATAATGTGTTTTTTGCAGCAATATTAATTACCGAATATTATGAGTATATCAGCAAACCACACAAAAATAATTGCGGTGTTATTTTTTTACTTGTTAGGAAGTTACAGCGTAATTGGCAAGCAGAATGAACTTGTTGAAAAATACTTAAAACGATTCTCTGAAATTGCTTATGAAAAACAAGATTCTGCCTTGTATTATTTAGAGCAAGCAAAAATTGCGGCTATTGGAAATCCGGATTATCAAGTGAGTGTGTATTTTAAATTTAGTGATTTTTATATTTTTGTGAATAAAGATCTAGAAAAATCCTTGCAATATCTGGCGAAAGCAAAAGCATTAGCAACGAAAGTGACAAGCATTCCGAAGATTGCCGGAATTTACAATCGAACAGGATATGTATTGTATATACAAGGGCATTACAAAGAATCAATTGATAGTTACAAGAAAGCAATTGAAATCCTTAAAAAAGATAAAAACGATAAGGTTTTAAATAATTCGTATATAAAGTTTGCAGGCGTGTTGATTGAACTCGAACTTTTTGAAGAAGCAACTATTTATTTTCAAAAATCACTCGATTTGGCAAACGAAAATCATGAAATTAGCAAATCATACATCTATCTAAGTATGGCAAAAGCGTATATTCATAAGCAAGACTATGACGACGCGGAAATGTATTTGCAAAAAGCATTGAAAATTGTAGCGGATAGAAAACCGAGTAGAAAAAAACAATCTGAAACAATAATGATTCTAACCCAAATTGCCAAAGTGTATTATTTGACGAAAAAATATGAAAAAGCATTGATGTTAGCATTAGAGTGTGAAGAATGGATTAAAAATTTAAAGAAAACAAAGAAAAATGTAGGTGCTCATTTATTGTTAGGACAAATTTATTATGAACTAGAGAATGATAAATTGGCATTGCAATATGCTGAGGCATCATACCAAAAACTAGAAAAAACAAGTTCTTCAAGTGTAAAATATGATTGTGTAAAACTATTGGCTATGATATACGAACGCTTGGGTGATTATAAAAAGGCACTGGAGTTTTCAAAGTTGTATCAACAATTAAATTTGCAATCGCTCAAAGCGGAAATTCGACAGGATTTCTTCAAAGAAAAATACCAAAATGAACTCCAAGAAAAAGATGAAAAAGCACTGCATGAAGCACAGATTAAAAAACTACAAATTGCGCTTATCATAAGTTTTAGTGTTGGTATGTTATTGATTGGATATATGCTGCACAAAAAAAGAAAACAAGTATTATTAAAACGCGTGAAGGAAAAGGAAGTTGCAAATACGCGGATGCAGAAAAGACTATATGTAGAACGTAAAAAAGCTATACAAATACAAAACGAACTCGATGCTTATCTTCGATTGCGTTCTAGTGTAATAACGACCGAAAATGGCGCTGAAACTATACAAACAATGGTGCAGAAGTTACATGACTTTAAAATATTGACGGAAGATGATTGGTTGACTTTTAAATTGATCTTTCAAAAGATATATCCAAACTTTTTCAAAAACTTCAAAGTAAATGTCAATTCGTATTCTATGGGCGATTTGAAATTGGCATCTTTAATTCGATTGAACTTCAATACCAAAGAAACTGCAAAAATATTAGCGATTTCACCTGAAAGTGTGCGCAAAGGAAAATACAGGTTGCGTAAAAAAATGATGTTTACCTCAGAAAAAGCATTGCAAAAATTTATTTACACCTTATAATACGTCTCGTTTTTGTCCCAAAAAGGGAAAAACACCTTTGATAATCTATGATTGTCCCAAATTTGTCATTGTAAATTTTCTTCAAAAAGCAATCAGCCTTCCTAGTTTTGAAAAGTGAAAGTCAGATGCTGAAATTCGTTTTCAATACTACAATTTCATGTATATAGGTTATGGTTTTTCGATATGCATAACTGAAAATGAATTTTGCGTCTGCATCACAATTTAAACCATTATTAATCTTATTAAAAACGTAAAAAATTATGAAAAAACGTAAAGTGAATTTGAAAAAGTTAACACTTCAAAAACAAACCATTGTAAATATGGAAGCTATTCACGGAGGCGAAATTGAAGAGACAAAATTTATTGTCATCTGTACAGGTCTTGTCAATACAATTGTGCTAACAACTACAAATACGATTGTTACCGGAACAAATTGGCCGCCAATTGATCCGCCACCAATTATTACCAAAGATTATGAAACTTGTGTTTCTCAATGTGTGAAATGCTTTTAAAACAAATTAAAATGTAAACAATTTATATTATGAAAAAACGTAAAATAGTATTAAAAAAGTTATCACTTAACAAAAGTAAGGTGTCAGCATTAAATGGAAATCAAGTTCTTGGAGGTGCTCCAGGAAGCTTACAATGCGAAACAACAAGTATACTTCTAAATTGTGCTACAGCAACGCAAAATCCTGCAGAACCTTTAATTTCTATTGATATCCGGCAGGATATATGTGAAGCTATCAAACATTCTAAAAAATCACTTTGTCCTTCTTGTATGTTTGATTTTTAATTAATGATACTTTTTGAGTATAAAAAAAGCAGCTAAGAATCCTTAGCTGCTTTTATATGTAATTTTAATCTTTTTAAAACTCTGCATTTTGCGGTGTTCTTGGATAAGGAATGACGTCTCTAATATTCCCCATTCCTGTGGCAAACATCACCAAACGTTCAAAACCAAGTCCAAAACCTGAATGTACAGCTGTTCCGTATTTACGAAGATCTAAATACCACCATAATTCTTCTTCTGGAATATTTAAGGCTGCCATTTTTGCTTTTAAAACCTCTAAACGTTCTTCACGCTGTGCTCCACCAACAATTTCTCCAATTCCTGGGAATAAGATATCCATGGCACGAACTGTTTTTTTGTCTTCGTTCAAACGCATGTAAAATGCTTTGATATTTGCTGGGTAATCAAATAAAATTACTGGACATTTAAAATGCTTTTCTACTAAGAAACGTTCGTGTTCACTTTGTAAATCTGCGCCCCATTCGTTAATTAAGTACTTGAATTTCTTTTTCTTATTTGGTTTTGAATTGCGTAAAATATCAATGGCTTCCGTATAACTTACACGTTTAAAGTTATTGTCAATCACAAAACGTAATTTCTCCGTCAAGGTCATTTCACTGCGTTCATCTTGTGGTTTTGATTTATCTTCCTGAATCAAACGTTGTTCTAAGAATGCCAAATCTTCTGCATTGTGTTCCAATACATAAGAAAGCACAGATTTCAAGAAATCTTCTGCTAAGTCCATGTTTCCGCTTAAATCCATAAACGCAACTTCCGGTTCAATCATCCAAAATTCTGCCAAGTGACGAGACGTATTTGAGTTTTCAGCTCTAAACGTCGGTCCAAATGTATATACTTTTCCTAACGCCATTGCGTAGGTTTCTGCTTCTAGCTGTCCAGAAACCGTTAAGTTGGTTTCTTTTCCAAAGAAATCTTTTGAATAATCAACATTTCCAGCTTCATCCAATGGTGGATTTTTAGGATCTAAGGTGGTCACTCTAAACATTTCTCCAGCACCTTCCGCATCACTAGCTGTGATAATCGGTGTGTGCATATTATAGAACCCGTTTTCGGTAAAATATTTATGAACTGCAAACGATAATGCCGAACGCAAACGCATTACTGCGCTAAATGTATTTGTACGTGTACGTAAATGTGCTTGTTCACGTAAAAACTCTAAACTGTGTCTTTTTGGTTGTAAGATGGTTTTTGATACTTCTTCCGCATTTGCATCTCCCAAAATAGTAATCTCAGTGACTTTAACTTCTACCTTTTGTCCTTTTCCTTGACTTTCAATCAGTTCTCCTTTGATGAAAACTGCCGCACCCGTTGTGATACGATTTAAGATTTCCTCATTTGTATTTTCAAAATCAACAACACATTGAATATTATTAATGGTTGATCCGTCATTTAAAGCAATAAAACGATTTGCTCTAAAAGTTCGTACCCAACCTTTTACAGTAATTTCTTGTAGTAGTGTTTCTGAGTTTAATAACTCAGCGACTGTGTATGATTTCATTTTCGTAATAATTTAGGCGACAAATATAGTTCATTAACGAAAATTAATGAAAAGACAATCGATAAAAATAATGGTGCAATTTGTAGGAAGTGTGTGTTATTTATGAGTAATATTTCTTAAAGACGTATAAATACCTGAAAATAAAAGGGTATTACCCAGCAAAAAGGGGATTTTTCCCCTTGTTTAAACACGCTAACATGACATATATTTGTCATGGCTATTAATCAATTGTAATCTTAATTTGTCTTCAATGATTAAGTAAATTAAGGTAGGTTTGGGGGAACCGAATAGAGTCTGAATGCTGTAACAACAGCTTCAGGCTTTATTTTTTTGTATCAATCCTGACGATCTAACGTGTTTTTATGCTTCTTTTTATGTTCTTTTTCAGGAATAATTCTAAAATTTGGTTCTTTTAATACACGTTTGTTTGCAATGCTTCTTTCTAGCGAAAGCAATAGCGAAGGCAATAATAATAAGTTTGCCAACATTGCAAAGAGTAAGGTTGCAGAAACCAATCCGCCCAAAGCGACCGTTCCACCAAAACTTGAAATCATAAATACGGAGAATCCAAAGAATAATACAATGGACGTGTAAAACATACTAACGCCAGTTTCACGCAATGCGGCGTAGACTGATTTGCGAATTTTCCAGTTGTTGCTGCGTAATTCTTGTCGATATTTTGCTAAAAAGTGTATGGTGTCATCTACAGAAATTCCAAAAGCAATGCTAAATACTAAAATGGTTGATGGTTTGATAGGAACTCCTATAAAGCCCATCATTCCGGCGGTAATTAATAGCGGTAATAAGTTGGGAATTAACGAAATTAAAATCATTCGGAATGAACGGAATAAATACGCCATGAACAAGGAAATTAGGAAAATAGCTAGCGATAATGACATGATTAAGTTATCGACTAAATATTCAGTTCCTTTTAGGAAAACAAGCGCTTTTCCTGTCATGGTTACTTCATAATCTCCTTTGAAAGTATTATCTATTTTTGCTTGTAAATTTTCTCCAATACGCTCCATTTTGTCCGTTCCAATATCTTTCATGAACGTTGTAATTCGGGCATATCTTCCAGTAGAGTCTACAAAACTTTTTAAAAGATTGGTATCAGATTTAGATTTTCCCGCGTACGCTAAAATCCAATTGTTTTCGTTGGAAGTTGGTAGCGTATAATTTTTAGCAAGTCCACCAAAGTATGCTTGACGCGAATATTTAGCCAAACTTACCACGGACATTGGTTTTGACAATTCGGGTGTTTCTATGATAAGTTCTTCAAACTTGTCCATGCGTTTTAGTGTAGAAAGTTTGGTGACTCCATTTTTACGTTTTGTATCAATCAAAATTTCCAAAGGCATGATGCCGTCGAATTCTGTTTCAAAAAATCGAATATCTTTAAAGAAGTCCGCACTTTGTGGCATATCTTCTATCAAACTTCCTGAAATACGAATTTGATAGATTCCAATAATGCTCAATACCAATAAAAGAACAGATGTAAAATACACAGCAACTCTGTGATGACGCACTGTTTTTTCCATCCAATACACAAAACCGCCAATCCAACGTTTGTTTAAGTGATTTAAGTGTTTTTGTTTTGGCAATGCCATATAACTATAAATAATCGGGATGATTAATAGCGATAAAACGAAAATTGCAATAATATTGATGGAAGCTACAATACCAAATTCTTTCAACAGTTTACTATCTGTAATGATAAAGGTGGCAAAACCTGCCGCTGTTGTGACGTTGGTCATTAAGGTAGCATTCCCTATTTTAGAAATGACACGCTGTAATGATTTTGCTTGGTTTCCGTGTTTGTTTATTTCTTGCTGATATTTGTTGATGAAAAAGATGCAATTCGGAATCCCGATAACAATAATCAAGGGTGGAATTAACGCTGTCAATACTGTGATTTCATAATGTAACAATCCTAAGATTCCAAATGCCCACATTACACCAACAATGACAACAACCATGGAAATAAAGGTGGCACGAAACGATCGGAAGAAGAAGAAAAAAATGAGACTTGTGATTAATAAAGCTGCCACAATGAACATTCCGATTTCATCCACAATATTCTGAGAATTCAAGGTTCGAATGTATGGCATTCCCGAAACGCGTAAGTCCAATCCGGTTTCTTTTTCAAATGCAGCAATTATGGGTAAGACTTCATCATAAATAAAATCTTTTCGAACCGTAGTATTTACGATTTCTTTGTCCAAATAAACCGCTGTTCTGATAGTTCCTTCATCATTAAAAAGTAAACTTTCGTAAAACGGTAAATTTTGAAAGAGTTCGTTTTTTATTTCGTCAACTTCTTCTTGTGTTTTGACTTCGCCTGTAACTAGATTTTCTAGTGTAAAACGTTGATTTTCATCGTCTTTTAATAGCTTTTTTAGATTTTCGGTAGAAATTACTGCATCTACTTCTGGTTTGGCATTAAACTGCTTGCTGAGTCGATTCCAGGCATTAAAATTTTCAGGAGTAAAAAGTGATGTATCTTTTACGGCAAGAATGATAAGGTTTCCTTCTTCCCCAAAAATATCAAGAAATTTGTTGTATTGAACGTTAACAGGATGATTGTCGGGAAGTAAGTTGGCTTCCGTATAAGAGAAACGCATGTTTTTCCATTGCATGCCCAAAAAGATGGTCATGGAAACCACAAGTAATAGAATTATAATTCTGTTTCTAAGAATCAGTCGTGCTACACTTGCCCAAAACCGCGTATTTATCCATTTAATCATTGTTCCGCTTTTGCTCGTGCAAATTTAGGAAAAACGAACGAAGTCAGGCTTAAAATCCTAAACTAAAATAGTAGGTAAACTTAAATGACAAGTTATCTTCAAATTGCGGTAAGTTGTAAGCTCCATATCTATACATAAAACTCAAGCCAAATCCTTGGAATAGCTTATTGATTTCAAATCCAGACTCAGAATATCCATGTTGTAGTGAATTGAATTCTTGTCCCAAATGCCGTTCAATGTTTTTAGCATCACCAATTGCAAAACGTGTAATTAAGGTCAATTCTGGGCGAAATTTTTTGGTAATTTTAAAAGGCTTAAACTGATGTTTCCCTTGAATCATTACATATTTATCTGAAAAGAATTCGTTAAAATACATGGTTTCAAAACTATTTCTTCCAGCAATAGAGAAACGTTGTAATAACTCATCTTTATTAGGATTGTTTGGTGATGTATGGTATAAGTGTGAAATTGGTATGTCGCCAATACCCAATCCACCTTTTACTAAGAATGAAGTAATTCCTTTGTCAATTGGTCGTATTTCGTGCACCATTCGCACATCTAGTTTTGTGTAGTTAAAATCGCCACCTAGGAAACCATTAAAACTTTGTGTTGCTTGAAATGCAAATTGTGGAAATGCCTTTTTGATTTCTGTACGCCCGTGACGTGTTTGCATGTATTCACTAAAAGGATTCCATTGTACAGAAAAAGTAGCTTCCGTAATGTCGTACGCATTAAAAATTTCACCATTATTCACAAAACCATAATCATAGGTTGATTCTACATTACTTCTGGAAAGCATCAAGTTTGCGTGTGTTTTCGCGGTAATTTGATGTTCAATGTTTGCGGTAAGACGTTTGACTTCATAAAATAAGTCAATATTGAATAATCGTGGTTCAAATAATGAAAAAGCACGTCTGTCTGTGATAAATCGAGAACTTCCTGTTTCTACTAAATCATCTGTATAGGAGATGCCAAACCAAGTTTGTGTCCGTTTGTCCAATCGCGCTGCAGCGCCCAAACCAAATTTAAAATCTTTATCACGTGTTCCATATACTCCGTAACCGTTCAATCTATATTTGGTAGAAAAATTTGCATTGGTGACTCCGCCAAGTCCTAATCGGAATGCTTCGTAATTGTTGTATTTTAGTAAATAGCGCAAATCTAAATCGATATATTTTGTTGGATAATATCCTTTAAGTAGTTTTCGTGCGAAGTTGATATCTTTTTCTACGCCATCTTCTGCAACTATACTATCTAATACAGCGTAGGTTTCTTTTCCTCGTTTGGTAATGCTATCGGTACGAAATTGATTCCAATACGTTTCATCTCTGTTATGTGCTTTATCGTCAATTTCAATAGACAATCCACGCCCTTGAATTTTCACAGGTTCATTGATGGCTAAATCAAAATTTTGTGTTTTTGAATTTAGGTAAATGAAGTCACTTACATCTTGCTTGTTGGTGCGTTCCGTCGTGGTGCTGTCTTGCTCTTTTCCACGTTGTACATTAATTGCAGTTCCAAAAAGTGATACAGAATCGTCTGTTTTTCCTTTTTGGATTTGAATTTCTTTGTCGGTTGGAAACCAAACTTCAAATGTTTTATTGTATTCAAAATTCTGAACCGCTTTGATATCTATCACACCTTTAATTTCGGCAATTCCTTTTTGCAACGCGTATGATGTGCGATCAATATATAAAATACCTTCTAGTCCAGAAGTTTTTCCTTTCTTTTTTGGTCTATAATAAATCATATAGGATTCTCGATCACTATTTATTACGGTATCTAATATTTTATAATTGTAATTTGCTAACGCATTGTTGGCTAGTGGACTTACATACGAAGTTCCAAAAAGTTCATATTGATTTTGGTAGAATGAGAACGACTGAATTTTGATTCCTAAGACTTCATAAATAGGTTCTTTAAAACCTGCCATGCGTGTTGCCAAAATCTTTTCACGCTTTCCTTTAGTGGAACTAAACGAAACTTCACTGACTTTTTCCGTTAAGTAAATGTGGCTCCGCATCATGTCTTTTTTGAAACTGTAGTTAGAAGAATCGATTTCTTTGAAGACTAATTTTCCATCTTTTTTTGTATAAATAGAATCGAGTTGTCCGTTGATAGAATCAGGATTCGCAGTGACTAATAGCTTGTTGTATGAATTTAGCTTGAATGAATTTAGTTTGCGTTCTGGATCATTTTCCTTTTTACGGCTTATAGCGTTGCGTAAAATTTGCAATGCAGGATTTTCTTTATTGTATAATACAACAGCATCTAACGATTCTTGAGAAGGTTCTAATTGTATTTTAAGATAGGTTGTATTTTTTTCAATAGGAATGGTGACGGTTTTGTAACCGATGTATGAAACGCGAATAGAAGTAATTTCTTTTTGTAAGTTAAGCGTAAACTTTCCTTCCGCATCCGTGATGGTTCCTTTGGTAGGTGAAATGAAAATATTAGCAAAAGGTAAAGATTCCTTGGATTGCTTATCGGTCACAACTCCTGAAATTTGTTGCTGTGCAAAGGCAGCAATTGAAGAAAGGAGTAAAATAAAAATCAATACTGATTTTTTCATCTGTTATGGTGTGTTTTATATGTCAGATGGAACTCGTCAATAATTATATTCGTTGGTGTCAACGTTTTTATTATGACTCATTTCATGGCAGCTTTATTCTTAAAACGAATATACTGGTATAATGTTACAAAAAATAAAGCGACCAAAGGCCGCCTTATTTTGGGTTTATTAAAAGTTTAACGTTTTTTAAACGGTCATAATTTCTTTTTCTTTCAATACTAAGATTTCATCAATCTTAATAATATAGCTATCCGTTAATTTTTGCACATCAATCTCAGCATTTTTCTTTGCATCATCAGAAACATCTAACTTTTTAATTTCTTTATTTGCTTCTTGTCGTGCATTTCTAATTCCAACTTTTGCATCCTCACCTTCGCCTTTCGTTTGTTTTGCTAAATCTCTACGGCGTTCTTCTGTTAATGGTGGAACGTTGATAATTACTGTATCGCCATTATTCATAGGATTGAAACCAAGATTTGCGAGCATAATTCCTTTTTCAATAGGTTGAATCATACTTTTTTCCCAAGGTTGAATGGTAATTGTACGAGCATCCGTACTATTAACGTTTGCTACTTGTGATAATGGTGTTTGTGAACCATAATAATCTACCATTACATTGGAAAGCATTGCAGGAGAAGCTTTTCCAGCTCTAATCCCTAATAATTGTTTCTTTAAATGTGCAATGGCACTATCCATACTTTCTTCGGTAGAATCTATGATAAATTTAATGTCTTCGTCCATACTGTTTAAAATTATTAATGAAAGTGGTCATCCTACTTTCGCTATATCATTACTAATTTAAAATATTTTTTTGTTATTGTTTGAATAAAATCAAAAACTACGCCATATTTTGGCTTACAGGTTTACTTTGGTTCCAATATTTTCTCCAGAAACGACTTTGAGTAAATTTCCGCGTGTGTTCATATCAAACACAATAATTGGCAATTCGTTTTCTTGACTTAGTGTAAAAGCTGTTGTGTCCATTACTTTGAGTCCTTGCTTTAAAACTTCGTCAAACGAAATATAATCAAATTTAATTGCGGATGTATTCTTTTCAGGATCTTTATCATAAATACCATCCACACGTGTTCCTTTTAGGATAACATCGGCATGTACTTCAATGGCGCGTAATACTGCGGCAGAATCCGTCGTGAAGTAAGGATTTCCAGTTCCTGCACCGAAAATAACCACACGTCCTTTTTCTAAGTGACGAATCGCTTTTCTTTTGATATAAGGTTCTGCAACTTCTTTAATTTCTAGGGCTGTTAACAAACGCGTGTGCACATCAGCATCTTCCAAAGCACTTTGCAGTGCCAAACCGTTGATGACAGTTGCAAGCATTCCCATGTGATCTCCTTGTACTCTGTCCATACCATTACTGGCACCTGCAACACCTCTAAAAATATTTCCACCACCAATAACAATGGCTACTTCGATTCCTAGTTCTACGACTTCTTTAATTTCTTGCGCATATATGGCTAAACGTTTTGGATCAATTCCATATTGTCTGTCGCCCATGAGCGCTTCGCCCGATAATTTGAGTAAAATTCTTTTGTATTGCATTGTTTGTTGTGATGAGTTTTGCAAATATAACAAATAATGAAGTGTACAAAAATGTTTTTAGTAGTGAAGCTTTATTTTATTTATTGATGATTATTTTGACTCTTATCATTTTTGGTAGTTTTAAGATTTTGCATATATGTAATATAATATATATTGTGCTTAAAATAAAAAGGGTTGTCAAATATTTGACAACCCTTTTTTATGCTAATAACTCCGAAGAGTATATTTTAGTTTATCCTAAAGATACACGTTTGAATCCAGTTACATGAACGTCTCCGTAAGAAGCAACATATTGAGCAACCGTAGACTTTTCATCTTTGATAAAGTTTTGGTCCAATAAACATTGTTCTTGGTCTAATGTAGTGTTATCTGAAATGAATCTTTCCATTTTTCCTGGTAAGATACGATCCCAAATTTTCTCTGGTTTTCCTTCTGCAGCTAATTCCGCTTTTGCAGCAGCTTCTGCTTTTGCTAAAACTTCTTCAGATAATTGAGACATAGAAATGTATTGAGGAACATTTTTCAATGTTTTCCCTAAACGTCCTAACTCTTCGTTATCTTTTTCAATAGCAGCAATTCTTGCTTCAGTTTCAGAGGCAACAAATGCAGGATCAAAATCTTTGTAAGATAAAGTCGTTGCACCCATAGAAGCAATTTGCATTGCTACGTCTTTTGCTAATGTTTCAACATTATCAACGTTTGCAGATAATCCAACAATAGCAGCAATTTTATTGATGTGTACGTAAGAACCAACGTAAGGAGCTTCGATTTTTTCGAAACCACTAATGTCAATTTTTTCACCAATAACACCTGTTTGTTCTATAAGTTTATCAGCAACTGTCATTCCACCGAAGTCAGCAGCTAAAAATTCTTCTTTTGTATTGTGCTCAATAGCCAAGTCAGCAAATTGTTTTGCTAGGTTTACAAAACTTTCGTTTTTTCCAACGAAATCAGTTTCACAACCTAAAACAATTGCAACACCTGCCGTATTGTCCGCATTTAATTTTGCAACAGCAACACCTTCAGACGATTCACGATCTGCTCTTTTAGCAGCAACTTTTTGACCTTTCTTACGAAGAATGTCAATTGCTTTATCGAAATCACCTTCAGCTTCTACTAATGCTTTTTTGCAGTCCATCATTCCTGCACCGGTAGTTTTTCTTAATTTACCTACTTCTGCGGCTGTAATTTTTGCCATTTTATGTGTGTTTTAATGTTTAATACGTTCATTCAGCATTTCGTAGATTAATACTAAAATCAATCTTTGATGAATGAACGCATCAACGTTAAATAATAATTAGTTTGTTTCTTCTTCTTTTGCTGGAGTTTCTTCTGTTGCAGCAGGAGCTTCAGGTGCAACAGGAGTTTCTGTTACAGCTTTTGGAGCTGGAGTTTCTTTTGCCGCTTTTGGAGCAGCAACTTCTTCTTTATCAGCTTTCTTAGCATCCTTTTCAGCTTTTCTCTCCGATAAACCTTCGATTACTGCATCAGTAACGTGCGTTAAAATCTTCTCGATTGATTTTGAAGCATCATCATTTGCTGGAATTACATAATCTACCTGTCTTGGGTCAGAGTTTGTATCAACCATTGCAAAAATTGGAATGTTTAATTTTTGAGCTTCTTTAATCGCGATGTGTTCACGTTTGATATCTACAATGAATAATGCACCTGGAAGACGCGTCATGTCATTGATTGAACCTAAGTTTTTCTCTAATTTTGCTCTTAAACGATCTACTTGTAAGCGTTCTTTCTTAGATAAAGTAAGGAACGTTCCATCTTTTTTCATTCTATCAATTGAAGCCATTTTTTTAACAGCTTTTCTGATCGTTACAAAGTTTGTTAACATTCCACCTGGCCATCTTTCAGTGATGTAAGGCATGTTAGCATTCCCTGCTTTTTCAGCAACAATATCTTTTGCTTGTTTTTTGGTAGCTACGAAAAGTATTTTTCTACCAGATGCTGCAATTTTCTTTAAAGCTTCGTTAGCTTCTTCGATTTTAGCAGCGGTCTTATATAAATTGATAATGTGGATTCCATTGCGCTCCATGTAGATGTACGGCGCCATGTTTGGATCCCATTTTCTTGTCAAGTGTCCAAAATGTACACCTGCTTCAAGTAAGTCTTTAACTTCTATGTTATTTGCCATTTTTGTAAATAGTTTACGTTCGTTGAATTAGCAATAGGTAAGTAGCAATACTCATTGGTCTTATCTATTTAGATGCTAAACTAATTTTCGCTATGCGAAACAACGACAACATGTTTTTAATTTCAATAATAAATGAACTGTACGTTTTTTTCAAAAAACGACAAAAATTAACGCTTAGAGAACTGGAATTTCTTACGAGCTTTCTTCTGTCCAAATTTCTTACGTTCTACCATTCTTGGATCTCTTGTTAGTAATCCTTCTGGTTTAAGTACCAATCTGTTTTCAGGATCGATCTCACATAAAATTCTTGAGATTGCCAAACGAACAGCTTCAGCTTGTCCAGTAGATCCACCACCGTATACATTTACTTTTACATCATACGTATCAACTGTTTCTGTTAAAGCGAACGGTTGTTTTACTTTGTACTGTAATGTTGGTGTTGGGAAATACGTTTCAAACGATTTCTTGTTTACGGTAATGTTTCCAGTTCCTGGAGTAACATATACACGCGCAACAGCGGTCTTTCTACGACCAATTTTGTGAATAACTTCCATGTTACATTAAATCATTTAAGTTAATAGTTGTTGGTTTTTGTGCACCTTGATCGTGCTCTGGTCCAACATAAACTTTTAGGTTACGGAATAAAGCGCTACCTAATTTGTTTTTTGGTAACATTCCTTTTATTGATTTTTCCACTATTCTTGCTGGATCTTTTCCGAAAAGTTCCGTAGCAGTAAGTGATCTTTGACCACCTGGATAACCTGTGTGACGAATATAAGATTTGTCAGTCCACTTGTTTCCAGTTAAGATGATTTTCTCTGCATTGATAATAACAACATTATCTCCGCAATCAGCATGTGGTGTAAAGCTAGGCTTGTACTTACCTCTAAGTAATTTTGCTACCTTAGAAGCCATACGCCCTAGCGTTTGTCCTTCAGCATCAACCAAAACCCATTGCTTATCTGCAGTAGCTTTGTTTGCCGAAATTGTTTTGTAGCTTAATGTGTCCACACTAATTTTATTTAATTATTAAACATTCCTATCTCTTAAAAAGAGTCTGCAAAGGTAAGATTAATTATTTAGATAACAAATACTAAGAGAAGAATCCTGAAATTAGTTAAAAGTATTGGTTTTCATTAGCTTACTTTATTATTTTTCATTTGTGTCAAACAGCATTTACTAATGAAGTTCTATTCGTAAGGTAATAGTATACGGTAAACTCATTTCAAACTATCAAAAAATAGCTCGAAAACATATTTTTACTGCTATCTTTATAGAAATTTTAGCAAATGAAATTTTTGTCAAAAATAAAGAAGTTTTTTGTGAATGCCAGTATCATCGTATTGGTGACTTTTGTATTGTTTGAAATTTTATATCGAAATTCAATCATTGATTTTTATAAAGCTGAAACTTCTCATTTGAATGCTGAAGCAGATTTAGAGAAAACTTCCGTAGATTTTTTGGTGTTTGGTGACTCTTTCTCAGCTACAGCTACTGACATGAATTATATTGATAAGTTGAAAAAAAATAATCCCAATCAATCATTTGTGAACGTGAGTATTCCTGGAATTGGAATTCGGCAAGTGAATACCTTCGCGAAAGCAAAAATCAAAAAACATCAACCGAAAGCAATTATTTATCAAATATATGTCGGAAACGATTTGATAGATGTTGACCATTTGTGGAGTTGGGAAAAGTTTTCCATTGCCAGAAATTTATATTGGGAAGCGTCTGATTATTTTCTGAGCTTGTCCTATTTGAATCATAAAGCAACCGTTTTTAGTCCGCGCGTAAATAACAGAACGTACACGATGGCAACGGACGATTTTTCTCCAAATTATTACGATCAGCGAACGAAACAATTTTTAAACTTTGATCGTTCCTACTTTAATAACACATTGATGCTTAAAGCACCTTTTAAGGAACGTTATGACGCTTGGTTGGAACATATTCAAACTTTCTTAGAAACTGTTCCTAAAAACATTCCGGTGTTTTTGGTGTGGATTCCGCATTGTTCGCAAGTAAACGATTATTATGTGGACAATTTGAATCAGTTAGGTGCTACTTTTGACGATTTACAAACAATTCAACAAACCGATTATCCATTCTTCGCGCAAGCAAAAAAGGATTTAAAAGCATTCACAAATGTGACACAATTAAATCCTTTAGAAACTTTTCAAGCAAACGACACTGCTAACTATCGGTTGTATTTTGCCAACGATCCACATATTAACAATAATGGAAATGTGGTGTTGAGTAATTTTTTACAGGCTGAGATTCCTTTTCGTTAATTTTTTCATTCCAATTTCGGCATCAATACACGTCACTTCGAGTGGCGAATCTGTGATTCGTTGTATCGAGAAGTACTCGGAATTAACAGTAGATCTCGATACAAAATTCTTGCAGAATTTCACTCGATCTGACGATTTTGGCTATACTTCTTCTTTTTCTTCCGCAGCTTTATCCATCATTTCTTTTTTTGCCAATAAATTCTTTTGGTAACGTCCTTGAACAATATCAATAATCACTAAGGTAATAATGACAAAGTAGAAGGTTGTTTTACTCATTGGTGTGACGTGATTTCCAAATAATTGCAAGTGTGCTAAATGACCACCTTCTGATAATAACATGATTCCGACAATGAACAGAATAAATAATCCCAATACTTCATACATTTTGTTCTTTTGTAAAAAGTCGGACACTTTATCTGCCATCACAATCATTAACAAACCGCCTAATACAACGGCAACAGTCATTAAAATAAGCTGCGGTGTTTTGTCCATATCACTGGTCAATGCCATGGCACTCAAGATAGAATCAAACGAGAATACCAAGTTCATCACTACAATCCATATGATGACACTTTTTACAGATTTCTTTTTTACCGTATCGGTTTTTTCATGCTCTTTCATTAACATCATGTGCCAAATTTCTTTGACAGCGGTGTAAATGATAAAAACGCCTCCGGCCAATACAATAATACTATGTCCGTTAAAATCAAATTCGAGGAACGAATTGCTGTGCATGGATAGAAACGGTTCCTGAAAAAATTCGATCAATTGTAATAATGCAAACAATAATAGAATTCGTAATACAATAGCCAAACCAACGCCCATTTTTCGAACATACGATTGTTTATCTTTTGGTGCTTTTTGCGATTCTAACGAAATATATAATAGGTTGTCAAATCCCAAAACAGCTTGCAATAACACAAGCATAAATAAAGTGAAAAGACTGTCTAAGGTTAAAAGTTGTTCCATATTTTTTTATATATAATTATTGGTTGATTGTTGTTAGTTGTTCATTTTCCGATCCTGTTACAGCTTCCGTTGTTTTTGGAGTTAACATTGGTTTTACATATACAAACATTCTGGCTGCGACCAATTTGTTTCCCAATTCGCCTGTATGGCAAAAGTCAAAATAAACTGTTTTATCAGCGTTGTCAAATGCATCACTAATATCCACAAAAGTTGAATCCTTGATCATCAAGGAATCTTTGCGAACGGTTTCATAAGACAATTTGTATAAGTTTTCATAATACTTTTGATCGTTATAATAGCCTTGTTCTGCTTCGGTTAAATTTTTCTTTGAGTAAATATGTGGTTGCATAAAATTAAAGACTTTAAAACCATATTCATTCTCCAAGCTTTTCGAGAGTTGCACATACCCAACATAGTTTTTCGCAATGTCTGTTGCCAATGTGTCCGATCGTGAACTTAATTGTTTGTAGGCAGAATTCGTAAAGATTTTTCGTTGCATTGTGGTCACAAACCGGTACAAATTACTTGAGTAAATCATCAATCTGATACGTTTTTTATAGCTGTGTGCAATTTTGAATTCTTTCTTTCGGTTGTATGCGTTTGTTGGTGATCCAGCTTCGTTGTTTTGGTGTGCAGAAATGATTTCGTTGACACCATCGTAGAAAATAACAATGTCAGGAATATTATTTTTGACGAGTTCTCGCTGTAGCTGAATGTTTTCCGAAGCACGCGTATATCCGTGACAACCGAAATTGGTGACTTCCACATTCTGATCGGGAAAAGTTGTGTGAATTAATCGTGATAATTCAGAAGGAATGGTATGTTCATCTCTTGCACCCGAACTATACATCGTAGAACCGCCAAAACAGAATATTTTTAAAGCCGTTGCTGAGTCTTTCAAGCTTGGATTTGCTGTTTTTCTACGTCCATTTCCATAAATTGTATTGTGTTTTCCATTCATCGGTTTAAAGCGATAATGCAAATAGGGTTCCCATTCCATATCTTGCGCACGAAGTTCTCTGAAAATTTCTTTGACAGATTCATCATCCAAACCGTCACCTTTATACACACCAGAAGCAATGATACGTTCGGTGTTTCCGTCAATACCACTTTCATCATGGTAGCTGTAAAAAATACCCAAACCAATTTCTAACAAAAGAAAAATGATCAAAATATTTCTAAATAATATATAGGCAAATTTGAGTTTACTTTTCACGAATTCAGGGTTTTATAAAATGTATTTTAATTTTTTATTGAGTTGAATTAATAGATAACTAGCAATCACTGACAATACAGCGGTCACAAAAGTTGTTGCTGTAGGTGACAAAGTAAGCGTATTAAAAATTAAAAAAATAATGAATGGATGTACTAAATATAGCGCAATTGAATACGACGACACCAATTTACTATCCATATTGGAGGTAACTTTGAATGTAAACGCTGCAATCAACAATGCCGGAGCCAAGAATACATAAGAAAGATAGGTGTTGAGAATCGCTTCACCTGTTACAAAATAATACGTAATCAAATTCTCTGCAACTAGGAGTGTCAAACTTATAATGAGTAAATTTATAACAAATTGTTTGCTAAGTTTGGTGTGAAAATTTGTGCGCTTTATCACATAACCAATGCTTAAGAGTGGTAATGCGAATAACAAAAAGTTTCGGTGCAACGGAGGATAATTAATCAACTTATCTAACATCGGTTGTTGTGCAAATACATGAAATTCTCCTAAATATTGAATGATAAGTCCAATCAAAAATAAAACAAACGTACTTACAACTAATAGTTTATTTGAAACATTTCGAAACAGATATAATACCAATCCACCAACGAAAAGTGCTGCTAAATACCATAAATGATTAAAACCAAAAAGGAATGAGGATATCATTTTCAATAGATTGAAATCGTTCAAATACACCCAAAAATAAGCGTAAATCAACATCCAAACGAGATATAAAATACCAACGCGTTTTGCCCAAATTTTGATGCGATTGTTCTTAAATACAGTGTATAAAAAGAAACCGTTCACACAAAAGAAAAAAGGAACAGCAATTCTGAAAACTCCGTTTGTAATAATGTGATACAATGCTTCACTATATTCCAACAAAAAGCCACAATGTGTACCAACCACGAATAGTGCAGCAATAACTTTTAAAATATCGAGCAATATGTTTCGTGAAGCTGTTTGCAAATCTTCTATGATTTTTGAATACTAAAGATATAGTTTTTCTCCTTTACGACACTTTTTTGTAAAACCAACTCAAAGGAAAGTCCGTTTTCTTTTGCTAATTGTTTGATATGCTCAATTTCACAATCTTCCGATAAAATCATCCAAGTATTTGGTGCGATATGTGTTGGAAGTTGCGCAAATAACTTTTTAAAATACTCAAAATCTTCTCCGCAAAACCAGGCGCGTTCTTTGTCACTTTGTGGCGCTTTTGGATAATAAGGCGGATTGATAATGATATATTCAAAAGATGGATCCGTTAAATTTTCAAACAAATCAGAATACACAACGTTTATTGGAATTTCGTTTTGAATAGAAGCTTCTTTCAACGCGTCAATTGCAACCTGATTGATATCAGAAGCTGTCACGTTAGCGCTTTTAGAAGCCGCAAAAAGCGAGATAATTCCAGAGCCACAACCGAGTTCTAAAAAAGTTTTGTTCTCTAAATCTAGCGGTTTTATAAAGTCTAAAAAAATCTTGGTACTAATGGTAAAATGTGGCGGAAACACTTCGGCACTGATGGCAACTTCGATACCTTCGTAGGTATAATTTCGTTGTTTCAAATGATAGGTGTCAAACGCCAATTTTGCAATCGGAAATATGATCTTTTTAAGCTTCTTAAACATATTTCTGAACATTATTCTGAATAGAAACCTTCAATTTCTGGTTGACGGTATTTCCAGATTTTATGTAAAATTTTAATCTCGTACGGAAATTTATACCAACCATATTTAAAACGATATCCTGAAACTAATTTCAGTAACCATTTTTTATAGCCTTTAATTCTGAAATCGGAAGCAGTTGGGTAATACCCGTTCAATACGGTTTCAAAATTCTGAATTTTATCAATCATATACGGTTTCAACCAAGGTGTTAGCGGATTTCTTCGTAAATCGAATTTTTCCCAACTTGGTTCAATCCATTCTTCCAAGGTCTCAGGAAAAGAAAAACCTGCATCCACAATTTGCTGATACAATTCGGAACCTTCTGTCGGCACCGGACTGTACAAGTAAATGATAATTTCTGCGTCCGCGTTAATCGATTTAATTTCGCGAATAAAATTAATATCCCACAAAATCTGTTCGTATACTTTCTTTTCATCTGGACCTGGTAAACCTAACACAAAAGATAATTCAGGAATAATGTCCACATCTTTCATGCGTTTCACAAAATCCTTAATCATCTGCCCCGATTGTGTGCCACCTTTATTCATCTGCTTCAACACTTCATCGTTTCCAGTTTCTGCACCCAAAAACATCATGCGACAACCTGCTTTTCGCATCAAACGCAAATCTTCGTCCGAATATTTATTAATCGTGTCAATACGTCCTTCTCCCCACCATTCAATGTTATCGTCCATCACAAGATTGGAAAATTCTAGCACACGTTTTTTGGACGTAAAAAAGTTATTATCGTGAAACTCTACAGCGTCAATACTATATTTTTTCTTAAAGTAAGCAACGTCTTTATACACCGTTTCGGCGGATTTTGCTTTCCATTTTGCATTATAAATAGGTACAACCGCACAAAAAGAACAGGTAAACGGGCAACCCATACTAGAATGATAGGCAAACGTTCGTTGTCCCATAAAAGTCTTTGCTAAATAATTTTCTAGCGGGTAAAACGTATTAAAATACTCGTACGGATAGGGCGGTAAGGTATCCTGATCGAGCAAAGCTTCTTTCACCGTTTGCACAATCTTGCCTTCTTCATTCCTAAAAATTAAGTTCCGAATCAACATCAACTTTTCGTCACTTTTTCCTTCCAACACATCCAATAACTGCGGAAATGTATTGTCGCCTGGTCCGTTGATAATATAATCTACATAGCCAGAATTCATACATACTTTATACTGATTCGACGCAAAATAGCCGCCCCAAATATTTATCGAATCCGGATATAATTCCTTAATCTTCTTTGCATACGGAATCGCTTGCTTCAATTGCGGGCCAGGCATCACTGTCAGACAGAAATACTTGTATTCGCCCGTAGCAAAATATCCTGAAATTTTTTCCCAAGGATCCGTTTCCATATTTCCATCTACAAAAACATAGTCATATTTACCATGAATTGCGGCACCAACCTGAATAATAGTATTCGGTAAGCGGTGTTTTGCATTGGCGCTTCTTGGATTGAATATGATGATCTTATTTCCCATTATTTGTTGAATATGTCATTTCGATTGGCTAAAATATAACTTGAAAGCTTATCAGCAAAGATTTGGTTGGCTTTTCCGTTCGGATGTGGGTCTAATTCGTTTACAATGTATTCAAATAGGTTTTTATCCTGAAAAGACTCAGAAACATCTAAAAACAGTAAATCATTTTTCTCGGCTAATAATCGTATTTGTGCTACGCGAATTGGATCGTATACCAAATCCATGTAGAAAACGAGTCCTTTGCTATTATTTTTGGTGACAATATCTTGAAAACTTTCAAACTGTTTATCAATATAAGTAACATGTTTGGCTTCGTACAAAACAGGTGTTGATTCTTGTGGACTTAACTTGATACGGAGTAATTTCTTTAAATACGAATCCCAAAACACGTTCTTCTTCGGTTTGATGATAAAATCGTCCATAGAAAAATCGGTTCCAATACGATAATGATCGTTGGAAGCGCAAAATCCAATCACCACCAAATCAGGATGATATTTTAAGGCATTTTGTTCTAAAATTGTTTTGTAATTTGTCAATGCATAACCAGAAACGCCAAAGTTGAATACTTCATATTTAAATCCTTTGTCAAGATAATTCAACCAAAATTCTGTTTTTGGAACATACATTTCGTCTTCTGAAACGCCAGTTCCCATGGTAAACGAATCGCCCAAAACAGCAATTTTATGTGTATTTGAATTTACGTCATGATTCCGATCGCGGAAACCTTCAGCATTCGTATGAAAATCGGCAAGTTTGTATTTGGTGTCTAAATTTGGCAATAACTCATACGTCAATTCGTCGGAATCGGAATATTTCAATAAGCCTGAATTATCTAAAATCCCAAATGAGTTCGTTCGTGAATACGAAAACGCAGCACCACCAAAAAAGTAGATTCTGGCAATCATTTCGCCCAAAAAAGCACTGAGCAAAAGCCCAATTCCAATCGAAATAATTTTAAATTTTAATTGTTTCATTTATGTTGAAAATTCCCTACAAATATACATGAAGTATCACGGAATTCTAATTTTTTTCAATACGAACAAAGAATCTTATCACAGACACTGTATATTTGTTTTGTACACGCCAATCATCAAAAGAACTGTTTTGCTCAAAAAGTATATTTTCAAGCCATTAAAAAACCTAATCATCATTTTCGGGATCACGTTTATCTTACTCGAAATTGTATTGGCAATTTATATTCGCGCAGCAGAAATCAAAATAGAATTACCAACGTATACGTTTCAAAACACGCAGAATTTTTGGTTTGATTTGGATGAAAATTTTGGAACCATTCATTTGCCAAATGATGAATACAGACAGAAAAAATATTGCTTTGATGTAGTGTATGAATCCAATTCAAAAGGCTTTCGTGATGCAGAACGTGAAGTTATTGGCGACACCAAAAGAGTGGTTGCTTTGGGCGATTCGTTCACAGAAGGAATTGGTGTGCAAGTGGAAGATCGCTTGACGAATTTGCTCGAACAAGAAACCAACATTCCACATTTGAACTTTGGTTTGGCTGGAAATTTTGGGCCAACACAATATTTTATGTTGTATAAAACAGTTGCCCAAAAATATTCACATGAAGCAGTTTTGGTGAGCATTTTACCTTCCAATGATTTTATTGATGATGATTATGAAATTGCTTTAAAAGTTGGCGGCGACAGATACCAACCATTTTTGGACGGGAAGTATCCTAACTACGAATTGGTATATCATGCAGACAGTATTCATAAGTCAAGAGCGCTCCCACAAAAACAAAGTCGTATTCATAAGACGTTAAAGAATTTTACGTATTCATACAATTTCTATCGGTATTTGCAGGTGATGCAACGTGTTAAAGCGATTCCACAAGATCAACTGTTAGACGCGTCTAAAGTACCGAGTTATTTCAACTATTCGGAGAAGCAATTCAATCGGATGCGATATTCGATAGAAACCATCAAAAAATTGGCGGGTGATCGGTCTGTGATGGTATATAGTATCCCCATTGAAAAAGAAATCAAAGCCTATCGTGAGCACGGAAAAAATCCGCTTGGCGAGCGTTTGAAAGTTGTTTGTGACAGTATTGGAGTTGAATATTTGGACTTGTTGCAAAAAACAGAAAATTTCACAGAAGCTGAATACAAAGCCTTATTTTTATCCTGCGACGGACATTGGAGCGAAGCTGGAAATGCGTTCACGAAAGCGCACATAGAATCTTATTTTAGTTATTATAAAAAATGATCGGATTCCTTAACAAATACAAAGATCAACTCGGACTGCTGCTTTTGTGGTTGGTGATAATTATCATTATCAATCCAATGGGTGATTTTCCTCTGAATGACGATTGGTGTTATGGGAAATCTGTCAAAACTTTACTCGATGAAGGCTATTTGAAGATTTACAATTGGGGCGAAATGACCTTAGTGGGACACGTATATTGGGGTTATTTTTTCACCAAAGTTTTTGGATTTTCGTTTACCATATTGCGCTTTTCAACCTTAGTGATGGGATTCGCTACGATTCTCGGAATTTACGAACTTTGCAAACTTGCCAATATTTCGCGTTGGGTAACTTTATTCGGAACGGTTTTGTGCATGATGAATCCGATATTTTTATCCTTGTCGTTTTCGTTCATGACGGATGTTCCTTTTTATTGTGTGACCATTTGGGCGTTTTACTTTTTCGCGAAAGCCATAAAAACGAACCATTGGCAGCCCATTTTTTGGGCAATCTTTTTTTGTTGTTGGGCATTCCTCATTCGACAATTGGCGTGGGTTTTCCCGATTGTTTGGTTGATAACTGTGTTACTGACAAAAAAGCGAACTGTAAAATATCTTGCGAAAGCGATTGCTCCTTTAGCATTTTTGATCGTCTTTTCGTGGGTCTTTTCATACATTATGGAAGCAAATGATTTGTTGCAAGATCGATACAACTCGAAATTCAATATGCTTTTAGAAAACATTAAAAATGTTAATAAAGACTATCTAATTTTTACCTTTTCATACTTTTTTAGATGCCTAGCGTACATTGGATTTTTTTTGGCGCCGTTGCATATTTTTTATATCAGTCGCTATAAGTTTAAAGGATATAAAATTTGGGCAATACTATGGACGGTTGCTGTCACGGGAATTCTTATTAAAATTGGAGAAGTATTGCCAAGTTTGGATAATATTTGGATTGATTTCGGAGTTGGACCAACGACACTAGCCGATCATGCTGGAAACTTTACGACAACTCCATCGCCACGAGCGCCTGAATTATTTTGGCAAATCGTGACGGCAATTGGTGTATTTTCAAGTGTAGCATTGCTATTTCATATCAGAGAAATGATCGTTTCTACTTTTAAGAAAAAGCGAGTTTCGCCCATCGTTGTCTTGTCGTTTGTATTTTATGTGGTGTACTTAACGCCATTTTTATTAGTCAGTGTCTACGATCGGTATTTGTTGCCGTTATTTCCTATTGCGATTGTTTTTCTCGGCGCGAATTCACCAAAAGTTCCGCAAAAAATCTACCAATATTTTGCGTTTAGTTTTCTCGGATTACTCACCTGGTTTTCGGTTTCGGCAACACACGATTATTTATCATGGAATCGCGTTCGTTGGAATGCGTTGAATGAACTCGCGGATTCGGGAATTCCCAAAAATCACATTAATGGCGGTGTAGAATATGTCACATGGAATTTCTTCTCAGAAGAAAAAGAAAAGTGGTGGGAAAGCGTCACGCCGATTTATAAGTTGGTTTTTAAGCCTTCTGAAAACGACGAAATTATTAAAGAATATAGCTATTCACGGTGGTTGCCTGGTGATGGTGTTATTTTTTTGGTTGAGGATTTGGAGGTTGTGGAGTAGTGGAAGTTTTACTAGAGCGGTTTTGTGTAAGATTAGTTATGGATTTTACGTACTAGATTTAGTAAATATTTTTCATTTCAGTAATGTTTTATACACCATGCTATGTGCTTTTATTCTCCAACTATATTTTCTCAGGCAATGATGTTTTAATTTCTATGCCATTCTTATTAAATAAGTTCCAATTAAGGACACTGTCTCCTTGAAGTTCTTCCAATCTCTTAATTTTGTTTACAGGTGATTCATCTGCAATTCTCATTATTTGATGCCCATATTTTTCAATCCGATCACTAGGAAAAACTAAATGACCATAAATATAACGCTTTGAGACCTTTTTGAAAATAGATTTAAGACCAGTATTTTTTGTATGTAAATGAACTGATAAATCATATATGAAGTTTTCAACCCAGCGAATCTCTAAGACAAGAATTCCATCTGTTACATTTCTTTCCGCTTTTAAATAATAGGATGTATCAGCATATTCTCTTTTATGTTCTTTAATTATTTTCCATTTCATAATGGACTTTCTTAGCGGTATAAATTAATTGAACTCAATTTCTATACAAATAGGCATTATTTTTTTGTTATTGCACATAACGTTTATATAACAGTAACTTTTACCTAAAACTCCTGTCATTTTTCATAAAAGTAGAACAAAGATTATAACTGTGCAATGTGGT
The DNA here is from genome assembly GCA_964351775.1 of uncultured Kordia sp. GTDB lineage: Bacteria > Bacteroidota > Bacteroidia > Flavobacteriales > Flavobacteriaceae > Kordia. Next base: position 67,473 of record CAYGPQ010000001.1, read on the forward strand.
TTCCCGTAATTGGTGCTTAAAATGCTAAAAATGAAGTAGAATAAGAAAGATTTCTAGTTATTTAGATTCCTGCCTTCACTTCGATAAACTCAGTGACCACGCAGGAAATCGAAGATTCGGCGAAGCCAATGACAAATAGGAAGTTGAAAACTTTCATAAATTCGTGGCAAAAAATCGTCAATCGTACATCAAAAATCGTAACTCAAAAAATCATCGTTTCAAACGCTTCGGATACGAAACAATAAATTTCGCACCAAGTTTCCCACTAGATTTTACACGAATGGTTCCTTCGTGTTTTTCAATAATTTTTTTTACAATGGCAAGTCCAATTCCAGTGCTTTCATAGCTGTCTTTTTCCGTAAGTGTCTGAAATACTTCAAAGATTTTTTGATGATATTTAGGCACAATCCCAGGTCCATTGTCTTTAAATGTGATTTCATAAGAATCCGGTTTTTCGATACCTGAAACACAAATTTCACACACGTCTTTGTCATTGTATTTTACGGCATTGCTAATCAGGTTAGAGACGAGTTGTGATAACTGAGTCTTATCTCCGTTGACAATAGGTAGTTTTCCTTTGGTTGTAAAATGTACGTTGGGTAGGTTTTGGTAATTTTTGAATTCTTCCTGCATCATTAATTCCAAGTCAACAGGTTCGAGTTTCATCTTTCCAATTTTGGAATACTGCAAGATGCCATTAATTAAGTTTTCGAGCCGTTCCACGCGTTCTTGCATCGTCTCTATATGATGGTGTACTTCCTCAGTTTCACCAGCTTCTAAATCTTCCTTTATAAAAGATGCCAAACTCGAAATTCCTCGCAGCGGTGCTTTTAAATCGTGTGAAGTTATATAGGCAAACTGCTCTAATTCTTTGTTTTTTAACTCGGTATCATCTAAATTTTGGTTGAGTTCCTTTAGTTTTGTAAAGCTGTCCAATCCTGTCCGAACCACCAAAAATACAAACAGTGATCCCATAAAAAAGATGACTCCCGAAAGGAACGCAAGTAACTCTGTTTTTCCCAAAATAACGACCACTGCGACGACCAAATATCCAATTAAGAATAGAAGCATCAATAAGCGCAGTTTTTCCCAATTGCTTTTTAGTTCGCTGCTTGGAAGGATATTAAATATTTTTCTGGTATACCTCGCACTCAACAACATAATGAAGGCTCCCAAAAGAATCAGTGCTGCTATAACATAATTAGAGAAGTTCATGAGGTGTATTTAAAAGTAGGTTTTAAAATTCAAATGTATAAAGTAGGAGTTTTTGTATAAAACGCCATTATTTCTATAAAAGTAAACTAAAGATTACACCTGTGCAATGTGGTTCTGTAATTTTAAGGTGAAAATGGTATTAGTACGTAAAATACTAAAAATGAGTTGTAAATATGATGAATTTAGCAATAATAACTCCTAAATCCGATTGGATTGCTGCAAAAGTTCATCTTGAGCGAAGTCAAAAAGGAATAAATAATAACGAAAACATTCGTGGAAAAAGGCAACAGCTATACATCTTTCAATTTTTCAATCATTTAATCTTTCAATCAAATAAATGTATCTTTGCCTAAATTTTAAAGTCATCCATGGAAATAGCAACATTTCTACCAAAAACATATACCGAAAGTATCGACAATGGAAGGGTCACTTGGAAAGCACCAAGTAATATTGCACTCATTAAATATTGGGGGAAGAAAGAAGCCCAAATTCCACAAAATCCTTCGATCAGTTTTACGCTTGATGCATGTGCAACCCTGACAACCTTGACCTACAAAAAGAAAGAAATTGCGAGTGATGATTTTTCATTTGACTTATTTTTTGAAGGAACACAAAAGGACGATTTCAAACCAAAAATCAACACGTTTTTACAGCGAATTCAGCAATATCTTCCGTTTTTAACAGCCTATCATTTTACGATTGAAACCTCAAATTCATTTCCACATAGTAGTGGAATTGCTTCGTCAGCTTCGGGAATGAGCGCGTTGGCGTTGTGTTTGATGAGTTTGGAAAAAGAGCTCTATCCGACAATGACGGAGGAAGATTTTAGCCGAAAAGCATCCTTTTTAGCACGATTAGGATCGGGAAGTGCCAGTAGAAGTATTGAAGGCGATTTGATCGTTTGGGGACAACACAATGATACTATTGGAAGTAACGATTTATTCGCGATTAAATATCCATACAAAGTACACGAAATCTTCAAAAATTTTCATGATACCATTTTGTTAGTTGACAAAGGCGAGAAACAAGTCAGTAGCACGGTTGGACATAATTTAATGCACCATCATCCGTTTGCAATACAACGTTTTGCGCAAGCACACGAAAATTTAACCAAAATACAAAGTGTTTTGGCCGATGGTAATTTAACCGAATTTATCGCCATTGTAGAAAGCGAAGCTTTGACACTTCATGCCATGATGATGACTTCGATGCCCTATTTTATTTTGATGAAACCAAACACCTTGGAAATTATCAATCGAATATGGGAATTTCGTCAAACATCAGGAACACATATTTGCTTTACTTTAGATGCTGGGGCGAATGTTCATGTACTATATCCTGAAAATGAAAAAGAGAAAGTATATCCTTTTATTCAACAAGAATTATTGAAATTTTGCCAAAACGGACACCATATATGCGACAGAATAGGTTTTGGAGCAAAAAAAATGTAATTTTACAACTATTAAAAGCCTCAAACAGAAGCAGATTATGAACGGACCTCTTTTCTATTCTAAAATTTTACTCTTTGGAGAATACGGAATCATCAAAGATTCTAAAGGATTATCAATTCCTTATAATTTTTACAAAGGTGCTTTAAAAATTGACGAAAACCTTTCCGCAGAAGCAAAAGAATCAAACAAAAACTTACAAGCATTTGCAACCCATTTAAAAGGGTTAGATGACACACTTGTTGCGTTTGACATGGAAGCATTACAACATGATTTAGCAAAAGGAATGTACTTTGACTCGTCTATTCCACAAGGATATGGCGTTGGAAGTTCGGGCGCATTGGTCGCTTCTTTCTATGATAAATACGCTTTCGATAAAATTACAGTTTTAGAAAATTTGACACGAGAAAAGTTGCTAAAACTTAAAGTGATTTTTGGTGAAATGGAATCGTTTTTTCACGGGAAAAGTTCGGGTTTAGATCCATTAAATAGCTACTTAAGCTTGCCAATTTTAATCAACTCCCAAGACAATATTGAACCCACAGGAATTCCTTCGCAAAATGAAGCAGGAACTGGTGCGGTATTTTTACTAGATAGCGGAATTACTGGAGAAACGGCTCCAATGGTGAGCATTTTCATGGAAAGTATGAAGCAAGAAGGTTTCCGTAAAATGTTGAAAGATCAATTTATAAAACATACAGATTCGTGTGTGGAAGATTTCTTAAAAGGAGACATCAAATCATTATTTGGAAACTTAAAATCATTGTCGAAAGTTGTTTTGAATAACTTCAAACCTATGATTCCACAACAATTTCATTCGTTATGGAAGCAAGGAATTGAAACCAATGATTACTACTTAAAACTTTGTGGTTCTGGCGGTGGCGGATACATTCTTGGATTCACGCAAAACATCGAAAAAACAAAAGAAACATTAAAAGATCATAAACTAGAAGTGGTTTATAACTTTTAAAGTTGGACAATAATGTTATCAAGAAAACGCAAGCTATTTTACTACAAACTCTTCAGCTTGTTTTCTGTTGTAAGAGGTTATAATATTCTCATCATCGTAATAGCACAATATTTGGCAGCTAAATATATTTTAGCACCCAAAAGAGGCTTTATGGAGATTGTTTTGGATGAACATTTGTTTGCATTGATTCTCGCTTCGGCGGTTGCCATTGCGGCAGGGTATATCATCAATAATTTTTACGATGCTGAAAAAGATTTAATCAACAGACCTAAAAAATCAATGTTAGATCGTTTGGTAAGTCAACGCACAAAAATTACAGCATATTTTACGCTCAACTTTATATCGGTAGCAATTGCCAGTTTTGTATCCTTCAACGCATTTATTTTTTTCTCAGCATACATTTTTGGAATCTGGTTTTATTCGCATAAAATGAAAAAAATTCCATTTCTGGGAAATCTCACCTCTGCTATGTTGGCAATAACGCCATTCTTCGCCGTATTTATCTATTACAGGAATTTAAGCAGTGTTATTTTTGTGCACGCGGCGTTCCTATTTTTATTAATTCTTATTCGCGAATTCATCAAAGATTTAGAAAATATCAAAGGCGATTTAGCGCAGGATTACAAAACCATCCCGATCATTTATGGCGAAAAAGCCTCCAAAGGCTTGATTACTTTTTGTGCAATGATCTCTATTTCAGTGACACTTTTTCTAATTTTTCAATACGACACAGGGTATATGCGTTTCTACTTTTATGGAAGCATACTTTTGTTAATTCTCTCCATCATTATATTGTACAGAGCCACATCAAAACCGCAATATTTGTTACTGCATAACATTTTGAAATTCATCATTGTTGCGGGCGTTTTCAGTATTCCATTGCTTAATATTGAATCCATTCTGAATAAAATCACAAATGTATTGTGATAAAAGTTTAGGAAACATTCAATATTGTTAAAGCGATTCAAACCCGTGTTTTTCTTCTTTAAAATTGGTAATTTGTCACAAAAACAAAGCCATGTCATCTTCACACGAATTAAAAGTTGCTTTAGCACAAATTGCGCCTGTTTGGCTAGATAAATCTAAAACATTACACAAAATAAAAGAGCAAATTCTCGATGCAAGTCAGGAAAATTGTGAACTCATTGTCTTTGGAGAAGCTTTATTACCGGGCTATCCTTTTTGGGTTTCGTATACAAATGGCGCTGAGTTTGATTCCACAAAACAAAAAGAAATTCATTCACATTACGTTCAAAATTCGGTACAAGTAGAAAAAGGCGATTTAGATGAAATCTGTAACTTAGCAAAACAACACAACATTGCCATTTACTTAGGTTTAATGGAACGTGCAGCAGATAGAGGCGGACATAGTATTTATTGTTCGTTGGCGTATATAAATACGGAAGGAAGCATTGAATCCATGCACAGAAAACTCATGCCAACCTATGAAGAACGTTTAACGTGGGCAAGTGGCGATGGAAACGGCTTGCGCGTGCATCCATTGAAAGATTTTACTGTTGGCGGACTCAACTGTTGGGAAAACTGGATGCCGTTGCCAAGAGCCGCTTTATACGGAATGGGCGAAAATCTACATATTGCAGTTTGGCCAGGAAGTGAAGTCAATACCAAAGATATTACCAGATTCATTGCACGTGAATCACGTTCGTATGTAATTTCTGTGTCTAGTTTAATGCGAAAAGCAGACATTCCGGAGAATGTTCCGCATTTGGAAGAAATACTACAAAATGTTCCAGATGAATTGGCTAATGGCGGATCGTGTATTGCGAGTCCGGATGGCGAATGGTTCATTCCGCCAGTATTACACAAAGAAGGCTTAATTATCGCAACACTTGATTTCAATAAAGTATTAGAAGAACGTCAAAATTTTGATGCAGTCGGGCATTATTCGCGTCCGGATGTCACGCAATTAACCATCAATAGAGAACGTCAAAGTACGATCAGGATCAAAAATTAGGTTATAGGTTGATTCTGAATGTGTTATTTGTTTCGATAGCACAAAACGAATTATTGATGCTAGATTCGTTTATCATAAATTAAAAAGTATCTTTGCGCAAAATTTATAGCAATTATTACAATGGCAAAAGAACGACACGGGAAGAGCAGAGACACTTCGGGTAAAAAAAAGCGTGATGGAAAAAAGCCTTCCGATGGAAAAAAGTCTTCTGATGGGAAAAAGCCTTTTGATGGAAACAAATCTTCTGACGATAAAAAGTCATTTGAAGGAAAGAAACCTTTTGATGGGAAAAAGTCAGAATACAGAAAAAGACCAGCGCAAAAGCCAAAATCTAAAAGCAATCCAAATGAGACTCGCTTAAATAAATATATTTCGAATTCAGGAATTTGTTCGCGACGTGAAGCAGATATGCACATTTCTATTGGAAGTGTTACCGTGAATGGTAAAGTAATCACAGAAATGGGTTACCAAGTAAAACTGAATGATGAGGTTCGATTTGATGGAAGAGTTATTTCTCCAGAAAAACCAGCATATGTCTTATTGAACAAGCCAAGAGGATTTTTGGTAACAACAAAAGATGAAAAAGATCGTAAAACGGTGATGGATTTAGTGGCAAATGCTACCACATCTAGAATTGTACCTGTTGGACGTTTGGAGCGACAAGCTACGGGATTATTATTGTTTACGAATGATGGAGAATTGGCAAGAAAGTTAACAGATCCACATGAGAAAATTCGAAAAATATATCACGTAGAATTAGATAAAAATTTAAGTCAAACAGACTTCAATAAAATAAAAGATGGACTTAATATCCGAGGAGAAATACATGAAGTTGGCGAAATTTCTTGGATTCAAGGAGCTTCTAAACGTGAAGTTGGAATCAAAGTAAATTCAGGAAGTAATGGTTTGGTAAAAGCAATTTTTGAGCATTTATCGTATTCAATTACGCGTTTGGATAGAGTAGTTTTTGCAGGACTAACGAAGAAAGATTTACCGCGAAGTAATTGGCGACATTTGACAGATCAGGAAGTTGTTAATTTGAAAAATTCATAACACGGAAGCCTCTCAATTTGGGAGGTTTTTTTTGTTTATACCTTTTCTATTTTGAAATTGTTATAAAATAAAATATTGATTTTTTTCTTTATGCGAAATAGAAAAATAAAGCATAGCCGTAGTTACGGTTTCTTTTTATGTTGAAGTAGAAAGGAAAGAAGGGGTGTTTTATTATGATGATTTCAATGTAGAAATGGTATTAATACGTTTCGCAAATATAGTTTCGAATCATATAAGGGGTAATTTTTTTCAATGTTTTGCCAGTTTCTGGATGTAATCCGAAAGAAGTGAAAAACTCTAATTCTCCATTAGTTGCTTTTTGATACCACAAATTTTCACTTCCATCAGGTTTAAAAAACTCATACTCACAATGAGGTGTTACTTTCCTAAAATTTTTTATGCGTTCGTGCTTGTACAATTTTAAATTGGACAGACCATATTTTTCTACATCCAATTGGACTTCTACATAATGATCGGTGTCCCAAATCATCCATTGTTGCTTATTTACCATATATAGTCCGAAATACAACAAAAAAATAAGTGAACAGAAAATAAGTGTGACTTTATTTTTTTGAATCACAATCTTTAATTTTTCTCCGATAGACGGTTCTTTTTTAAATGTGTCTTTCGCTGTTTCTTCTTCTTCTTGATATAAAGAAACATTTTCCGTGATTTTTGTTGTTGTTTCTTGAACATTATTTTTTAAGATGAACTCAGCATAATTTTCATAGCCAAGATAACAGCATAGACAATTTGCCACTGAGCTTTTAAGTTCAACATCATACTCATTTTTTAAGGCAACATTGTACTTATTGCGTAGGCTCTTTTCGTGATATTGAAAGCGGCATTCTTCCATCATATAATCCGAAATTCGCTTTGAGAGTCCAGTAACAGACATGTTCACTCCTGTTGCTTTTTTCACTTCTTTTCTAGCTTTTTCAAAAGCACTTAATACTAATTCTTTATGCATGACTTGTAGTTTTAGGTTTCTCTTTTCATTGCAAAAGCGACCGTAGAATTTGGTATGTAAAAAAGGGGAAATTAGTTTCCCTAAACTTTCCCTTACTCTTCCCCAAACTTTCCATTCATTCCCGTGATTCCTCACTTTATTTGCTTCAGAAATATTTCATAACTGAAGTTTAAATCAATTTGATCTCCTGCATTTAAACTTGGTTGATTCTAGAGATAAGAAGCAATAGGATGGCTTTTTTGGAAGTAGCCAAACTACCTGTCATTATCTCACACTTCCTAAAAACACAAGAAAACGGCGCCTTTTCTAATTCACTGTGTTGCTGCAGATTCATACGCTGAGTATTTCTCGGACGGCAACACCTATGTCCAATTTTAAATTCTAACAAAATGAAAAAATTCAGCTTAATAATACTTACGGTTTTCCTCAATGGGGCAATATTTTCTTGTACACCGACCTCGATTGCAGAAGAAGAAATACAATATGAACAGCAAGCAACCGAAGGAGATGATGGAGAAGTAAGCGAAGGAGAAGAGAATGAAAAACCTACTGGTGGTTAAGAATACATTGTAATTATATTTTTACTATTTTAGAAGGATGAAACGACTACCAGCGACATCCTTCTTTTTATTTGCCCTATTTTTTCTACTTTTCAGTAGTTGTAAATCGGATAAAATTACTACACAAAAAAAGTCTAAATATGTTCTTGAGCTAGAAAATAAAGCTTACCAAAAATCAGAAGAGAAACAGTATGACAGTGCTATTTTTTATGGGAAGCAGATGCTTGATAGAGCACTAATTGAGAATTCTACTAGATCAATTAAAGATGCTTACAATCGATTATCCTTGGATTTTAAAAATAATAAACAATATGATTCAGCTATATACTACAGTGAAAAATTGTATGAGTTAGCTGCTAAGTCTACGGATACTGCTAACATGGCAAAGGCTAGTTACAAGATGGGTTTGTATTATGAAAAAACGATCGACAACAAAAAAGCATATATACATTATGATGTTTCTAAAAATTTATACTTAAAATTAAGAGATACATCAAAAGCGATAAAGTCAATAATAAATATTGCGCAAATTCAAAAAAGAGTTGGAAGTTTTGGGGAGAGTCAATTAACTTCTTTAGAAGGCCTTAGATATTCTAAATCTAGTGATAATATAAGATATATAACAAAGCTAAATTATTTACTAGCGGTTGCTTCAAAAGAAATAGAAGATTATACTGTGGCTACACGCAAAATTGATGAGGCTTTAAGTTATGTGAAAGATTCTGCATCTTACAAAAAAATCGGAAAAGACAATGTCTATAAGTATAAAAATACAAAAGCCAATATATTCGTTGAACTAGAACGATTTGATGATGCGATTGCGATTTATGATGAAATATTAGGTAGTGAAGAAATAAAAAAAGATACCTTAGAAATGGCACGTGTTTATAATAATCGAGGAAGAGCTATCTTTTTAAAAAACGGATTCAATAGTGAATCTGAATATTTATTCAATATGGTTTATATATTGAATGAAAAAGTAAATAATAAATCACTTTCATTTTCTAACATTTTAAACCAAGCTAGGCTGTATGAAAATGTTAATATTGAAAAATCACTATCCTATATTGATGAAGCAATGTGTATTGCAGAGACAATAAATAATGAAGCATCTATACTTGAAGCTTTACAAATGAAGATGGATTATGATGATGATATATCTAAAGAAGACTTTAACTACTATACAACTATTAGTGAATTAATTGATAAGAAAAGACAAGATATATCTTCTTTATTCGCTGTAAATATTTACGATCATAATGTAGCAGAACGTGAACAAACAAAACTAGAAAGAGAAAAATCTCGAAGAGGAAATCTACTCTTAATTTTAACCTTAATTCTAATCGTCTTACTCGTACTCTCCTTCTTCATCTACCAAAAAATAAAACGCCGTCATAAGATTGAAAAAGTAAAAACGGTACAAGTGACGGAAGCACGAATTTCCTCAAAAGTACATGACGAATTGGCGAACGACTTGTACAAATTGATTTCTCAACTAGAAACTACAGATCCTGAAAAAGAGGTTATTTTAGATAAATTAGATGTAATATACAAGCAAGCACGCGATATTTCAAAGCAAATACAAGGTGTAGAAACTGGCGCAGCATTTCCTGATGAACTCAGTAATTTGTTCCGAAGTTACCAATCTGAGGAAGTAAATGTATTATTAAAACGCTACAATACGGATCTTTGGAACGGAATTTCTTCACATATAAAAATAACCGTTTATCGCGTATTACAAGAACTATTAACCAACATGAAAAAACACAGCAATGCTGTGTTAGTAGTGGTTTCCATTGAAAAAAATAACAAGCAATTGTTTATTCAGTATATCGATAATGGAAAAGGATTTGATGAGGAAATTTCAAAAAATGGACTACAGAATGCGGAAAACCGTATTCATGCAATTGAAGGAACGCTTACTTTTGATACAGAACTTCACAAAGGGTGTAAGTTTAGTATTAACGTTCCAGTATGATAGATAGCCTATGTTTACTAAAGTTTTAATTGCCGAAGATATGGACGACATCAACACAGGTGTCCTCACAGCACTTTCCGAATTGGAAATAGCTACGATAGATCAAGCTCAATACTGCGATGATGCAGATTTGAAAGCCAAAAAAGCATTGAAGGATAATGAACCTTATGAATTACTCATTACCGATTTATCTTTTGTAAAAGATCATCGAAGACAGAAAATAACCTCAGGAGAAGAGTTGCTTATTAAACTGAGAGCTGCACAGCCCCAACTCAAAGTGATTGTATATTCTGTGGAAGACAAATTGCAATGTGTTCGTCGACTGTTTAATCAACACAATATTGACGCATATGTTTGCAAAGGTCGTAAGAGTTTAAAGGAATTGGTAAAAGCCATACAAACCGTTTCTAAAGGAGAAATACATCTTTCGCCAAAAGTGCAAAACGCATTGAGTAATAAGAGCGATATGGAAATTGATGATTACGATATTGATTTGCTTAAATTACTTTCCAAAGGAATGAGTCAAGATGAAATTGCTGCCGATTTAAAAGGTCGTAGTGTTTCGCCCAATAGCTTAAGTTCTATTGAAAAACGACTGAGTAAACTAAAAATTTACTTCAAAGCAAACAATGCCATACACTTAATTGCTAATGCGAAAGATTTAGGATTGATTTAAGAAACAGGAAGCATTTACTTCAAAATTAAGTCGTTTTAAAGCAACTTCATAAAAATGTATTTCCTAATATCTAAATAAAAATAACCACTATAATTGATGTTTTATATCTGAAAATAGTGGCTATTCTTAACTTTTATTACATATTACAAAACAGCAATATAATCAATCAGTTTTGCTAAATCTTCTTCTTTTTTAAGCTTTAATTTTTCTGATTTGATATAATTTTTAATATCGTTTTCTTTCTCAGGAAATAGCTTTAAAATGTCTTTTTTCTTAGCGTCCACCTGAATTGGCTCACCATCTTTTACAATGTAGTAATAATCATATTGTGTGAATTTTGCCGCTCTATCTGCCTGATTCATGGTAAGCGCTTTTTCATTTGGAGAAAACACACATTTCTTTCGCAACAATAATTGCACGTTTTTTTCATCATTTAAGACCAAAAAATACCCTTTTTTCTCATATCCTTCTTCGTCCTTAAACGTGAATAATTTTAAAGTTTTGCCCTCAAATGTAATTCTAGAATCATCAACTCTCATCAACGCTCCTATTTCTTGTCCATCTCTTGGCAACAATTCTATCTCATTTGAATACGTGTTGAAACGCATCATAATATTTCCGTATGATTTGTCTGCAATATAAAGTTGTGCCAACTTATAACTTTCATATAAATAAGGACTTCCTTTCACATTGTCCCAATCAATTTTATACGGATCTTTTTCTTTGGTATTTATAATTTTTCGAAGTTGATCGTAAATTTGAGAAGTACTTTCAAATTGTCTTGGAGCACCACTCACTTGAGCAATAATAGATGTACTATATAGAAATAAAAATGCGATAGGTAACAGTCGTAATGTTTTCATAATCAGTAAATAATTTGGTTCTAGTTATAAAAATAGTAAAAAAAAGCGAGAGTATTCTTCAAAAGAATAGTAGAAATACTAAAAAATATCATATTGAAATTATAACCTTTAATTCGATAATCATAGGAATCAACTTTTTTAAGAACAGTTTCTTCTAGGTATGTTTGACTCAATATTAACAAAAAAATCAAACACTATGTTAAAAAACATTGTAAGCATTACAGGAGTAAAAACATTAGGAAAAGAAACTCAAAAATCAATTTCGGGAGGGAAACAAGGAGACCCTTCGTTTCCTTGTTATTGTGATGGCGTACTTAAGGCGATGGTTGATGACTGGAAAGATTGTCAATGGATTTGTAGTTTTTACTAAAAGAGTTTAAATTAACAATTGAAAAGAGGTTTTTGCCTCTTTTCTTTTTTTACAAACAATTCCCAAATAAGAAACCCATAAACTACAATATATTCCAACGCCACAAAACCTAAATTTTCTGCATAGCCTTCATTTTGATATGCCGTATAGCTAAAAATGATCATAAACGACCAAACTACGGTAAATCTGTAGTTGGTAAATACACTCAAAATTAGCAATGTTGCTAAATACCAAGGATGCATGGTTGTGGTGGTAAAAAAGTAAAAAGAAAGTCCAAAAAGTAGCGCAGTGATGATTTTTTTGAAATCAGAATTATTCTTGAAAAGACTCATTCCTATGACGAAAACCAACACAAGAATAGGCGTAATTTTCCCAATAGTGGCAATCATATTCCAACCAATGATTTCATAACCAATCCAACGTGCGATATAATAAACACTTGCGTTAAATTCGAAATTCTGAAACCACAACCCAACAGTTTCTTGATAATTTAGAATAAATTGTTTAGACAGGAATGGCAGAAATAAAACTACAATTGTTGCGAAAACAATACTGTAAAAAACAATCAATTGTATGATGCCTTTTTTGACGATTGAAAATGTAAGCTGCTTATTTTCAGATTTTTTATAGTTGACAAACCATTGAAAAAATAGTGGCAAAAAGAGCAATGGAATTAACTTTACAGAAACTGAAACGGCTAACAATACAGCTGCCCATTTCCAGTATCCTTTTTGAAGCAAATACAAGCTCCAAACCAAGAAGAAAATCATCACGCCTTCAAAATGTAAATTTCCTGTGAGTTCAATGATGATAAATGGGTTTAAAATATACAACCAAATATTGTTGATAGGTAAACCTAAGTTTTCAAGGAGTTTTTTACCAAAATATAAGGTTCCTACATCAGCCAGAATGATTAAGAGTCGCAATACAACGACAGAACCAACAATACTATTTCCTGAGAACCATCCCGCGAAAGCGAAACACAACTGATTTATTGGCGGATAATTGGTATAATGTGACGCGCTCAAATTGCCCATTCCATTAAATAATTCCTGCGCTTCCGCCATTGGAGCTGTTCCAGAAGCCATCAAATCGTTTGGTACATATAAATACGGATTCCAGCCTTCAACTAGCATTCTTCCGTCCCAAATAAAGCGGTAAAAATCTTGTGATAAGTTTGGAATACTTCCCAAAAAGACCAATCGGAGCGCAATGGCAATTCCCGCAAGGATAAAAAAGTTTCCTTTTTCCAATCGGATCAATCCGAAAAAACTTAAAAAAGAAATGCTGTAAAGCGAAATTAAAATCGTGACATCAGTTCGCAAGAGCGGATAGCCAATATAGTAATATACAAAGGCACTAAGGAGCACAAGTATGATGGAGAATCTGTGATATTTCCTTTCGGAAGTCATCACGCTTTGGAACGAATTGAATTAAAAAACACAAAGGCGAATCCTAAAAATAACATCAAGTGAAACGGAAACAATCCGAAATCATTTAACGGATATGCGCTGTACATTCCAAACAAAAAATACACCATTAAAATAGCTTCAATGATGATGTTTGCTGAAACTTTCTTTTTGATGTAAATATTATTTTTCCAGGAATCTTTTAAGGTTTTGATATTGAATTTCGGCGTGCGTACAAATTCGCTTCGTTTTCCGGCATGTCCTTCCAACACCGCAATAGAATTATGTAACGAGAATCCCATCGCGACAGAGAAAAAGACGAAAAACATCTTTATATAATCAATGAAATTCATAAATCCGCCACCTTGTACACGTTTGTACGGAAACCAAAAACACACAAAAAATATGATCGTGCTGAGGATAAAGAAACTTGAAATGGTGAAGTAAATTTCTAAATGTCCGTAGGTATTTTTAATGTATAACATCGGAATGCTCAATATACCGACAATCAATACATTTAGAAACATGGTACTGTTGAGCAAGTGTAAAACTCCGTGAATTTTTGTTTTGAATGATATATTTTTAGAAAAGATCACACGTTTGAACATTTTACGGAAATTCTCTGCACCACCTTTATTCCAACGAAATTGTTGTGAACGCGCTGCACTGATAATCACAGGTAATTCGGCAGGTGTTTCTACATCTTCCAAGTATTTGAATTTCCAGTTTTTTAATTGTGCGCGGTAACTTAAATCTAAATCTTCTGTCAGTGTATCACCTTCCCAGTTTCCAGCGTCTATGATACAAGTTTTGCGCCATATTCCAGCGGTTCCGTTAAAGTTGATAAAATGTCCTTTAGAATTTCGCCCAACTTGTTCTAGCGTAAAATGTGCGTCCAACGCGAATGCTTGAATTTTTGTCAATAACGAATAATCGCGATTCAAATGTCCCCAACGTGTTTGCACAACACCAATTTCGTCATCTTTAAAATAAGGAATTGTTTTCTTGAGCCAATCTTCTTTCGGAAGAAAATCTGCATCAAAAATTGCGATGAATTCTCCTTTCGCTTCAATCAAACCTTCTTTCAGTGCGCCCGCTTTAAAACCAGATCGATCTTTTCGACAGATATGGGTAATATCGAGTCCTTTAGCGTGTAATTTTTTAATCTGTTCCGCTGTAGAAAGCACAGATTCATCGGTAGAATCGTCCAACACTTGAATTTCAAGTTTTTCTGAGGGATAATCTATTTTCGCAATATTATCTAGCAAGCGTTCCATAACGTACAATTCGTTGTACACAGGAAGCTGAATAGTCACATGCGGAACTTCATCAGGATTATTCAAATCATAACGAGGAGACGTATCTTTATTCTTTTTCGCTCGTAAGTAATTGACCAATAAGTTCAATTGCGCCAAGCTATACATTAAAATCAATATCAAAGCAATAGCGTATATGCCCATTATAACAAACGACAACGCTAGTTTGAAAAATTCTGCATCAAATTCCATCTACTTAAAACTATATTTAAAAATCCAACCTAAAATTTTCACGCCAGCAAATATAGTACCTTTTACGGTTCCAGAAACTTTTGAGACACCAATTCTCTTTTTATATTTCACAGGAACTTCGACATAAGATAGTTTCTGTTTCAACACTTTGAGCTGCATTTCTACCGTCCAACCATAGGTTTTGTCTTGCATATTCAAGTTTTGAAGCACAGGATATTTAATAGCTCTAAAAGGACCTAAATCGGTAAACCTTGCGCGAAAAAAGAGTTTCATTAAAAAAGTGGCGAGCCAATTTCCAAAGACTTGTTGCGGCGTCATGGAACCATCTTCCCGTAACGATTTTACTCTTGAACCTATAACAAAATCAATATCATCTTCAATAATTGGAGCGACAATTTTGGTTAATTCTTCGGGATAATCCGAATAATCACCATCTAAAAACACCAGAATATCGGGTTTTTCATCTTGATCGGCAATATATTCCATTCCTTTCAGACACGCGTATCCGTAGCCTTTTCGGGATTCTTTAAGGACAGTTGCGCCAGCTGCTTTTGCATTCGCTTCTGTGTTGTCGGTTGAATTATTGCTTACCACAATAATTTCGCTTACAATTTTGGGGATTTCCTGAATAACATTCGCAATGGAGTCTTCCTCATTGTATGCTGGAATGATCACTTTTATAATCATATATTTTTGTTTAGCTTTTGGCTGTTTGCTGTCTGCCGATAGCTTTTTTTATGTTGTATTTTGAATGTAAAACGAATCAAATTCAACATTTATAATTTTCTTAATTAGCTTTTGGCTATTTGCTGTTAGCCGTTGGCTTTTTTTATGTTGTATTTTAAATTTTAAATGAGTTCTCCAGATCATTCTGAGTAGTGCATTTAACATTCAAAATTTAGCATTTAAAATTTTCTT
>CAYGPQ010000001.1:83485-91392 GCA_964351775.1 uncultured Kordia sp.
AGATCATTCTGAGTAGTGCATTTAACATTCAAAATTTAGCATTTAAAATTTTCTTTTAATCTTTTAGTAAATAAGTTGTTCTCGATACTATTTTCTATCGAAAATCACTCGAGCTGACACTTGTAACAAACAACCAGCAACTAGAAACTAACAAACAAATCACCGCAAATCCCAAACACTATTCTCTTTTTTAAAACTTTTTAAATCGGTCCATTCGCCCACTTTTTTGCCTTCTTCATACTTTTCAGCACGAATCAGTTTTTCGTCTTCATAGCGCAAACAATAGCCGTTTTTTTGATTATTTTTCAACTGACATTTATGATTTACTTTTTCGTTTTCATCATAAAAGAGCCACCAGTTACTTTTTTTACCAGCAATATAATGTCCTTCTTTTTCTTTCGTTTTATTTTCGCGATAAAAATACCAATATTTCGTTGGTTTTCCATCTTTGAAGCTTCCTTCTTTCTGAACAGCGCCGTTTGGATGGTAAAATTTCCAGTATTTCGTTTTTATGCCTTTTTTAAGCCAACCTTCTTCTTTGAGTTGACCAGTATCATAATAATTTTTTTGATATTCTTTTTGTCCGCTTACGCTGAATGTAACACTGAGACAAAAGATGATTAATAGATGTTTCATTTTTTTAGTTTTGTCATTCCTGTGTAGACAGGAATCCATTTTGATACAGTTTAGATAATTTACCTTTGAAAAAACAAGCTGTTCTCGATACAATTTTCTGTCAAAAATCACTCGAACTGACGTTTAGAACTAACAACAAACAACGAGCAACAAATAACCAGCCTACTTATTATCTTCCAACATTTCAAACAAATCCATGTCGTTTCCTAAAATAACTTCAGGAGTTTCGTAACGTGTTGCGCCATCATCACTTCCGTTTTCTAATTTTAAAACGCCTCTTGGACAAACTGCGCTACAAATTCCGCATCCTACACATGAGGAACGCACAATATTTTGTCCTTTTTGCGCATACGCGCGAACGTCTATTCCTTGTTCGCAATACGTAGAACAATTTCCGCATGAAATACATTGTCCACCATTTGTGGTAATTCTAAACTTAGATTTAAAACGTTGAATAATTCCTAAATAAGCGGCTAACGGACACCCAAAACGACACCAAACTCTATTTCCGAAAATTGGGTAAAATCCTGTTCCGATAACTCCAGCGAAAATAGAACCAATTAAGAACCCATAAATATCTTGAATGGTTTGTGTTTTAATTCCTAAAACGGCATCAGCTCCAGTAAAATAAGCATACAAAGTAATTCCTGTCATAGTAATGGCAAAGACCAACACACCATGAATCAACCAACGTTCTACTTGCCATGATTTTAATGATTTGTCCGATAATTGTCTGTACGGATCGCCCAATGTTTCTGCCAATCCACCACAACCACAAACCCACGAACAATACCACCTTTTTCCAAAAAAGTATACCATTATAGGAACAATGACAACGGTTAAGACAATTCCCCAAACCAAAATGAACAAGCCAAATCCGCCATTCGCAATCAAATCATCCAAATTCCATTTAAAGAAAAAGTCATAATCTAATGGAAACGCATTCTTAAAATCATACCAAGGCTTTTCAAAACGAACTAATATTTCTGGAATTAAAAAAGCAAACACGATTTGAAAAAATAATACGGAAGTTGTTCGTAAAATTTGATACTTATTATGGCGATATTTTATATACATACGAATTGCCATCACAGTCATCACAGTACAATATAAAAAACCGTACAAAAACCATTGACTTGCCAAGTTTCCACTTAAGCTTTCACTAAATGGATCAACTACATACGTCCAATTCACAATATAATCTGGAAAGAAATATAATAAAATGTAAAATCCGACAAGGAACACAAAGGCAAACCAACCAATCCAACCTCTATTGGTTGAAGCATTGAACCAAATTCCGTTATTTTTAATTCCCGCAGGACCTAAAGTAACTACACCAGGAATAATATATAATAATGCCCCAATAATTCCTAAGCCAAATGTTAGAAACCAAAATAATCCTTTGTTTTCTTTTATAGGTCCGGTGCCAACATCTTTGGCAATTTGATAAGAAAAACTATGTGGTTTATCCCAAATAACTTTGTCCCATTCTTCTTTTTCTTTGTGGGTAACATTAGCGTTTGCAATTGCTGAGGTAATATTTGAAGAAAACGAAAACGGAGTTGAAAATTCTTTTCCAACCGTTGTGTTTTTAAGATTTTCAATAAAAAGTTCACTTTTGATGCCTTTATTTTTGACAATTTCTTCCAATTTTTCAGATGAAATTTCAAAAGAACCTATAAATGGAAGTATGGTAAAAATGGCTAATCCTAGTAAAAAGATGCTAAGCCCTAAATTTTGTATTGTTTTCATAAAGTTAGATTAAGAGAATTGAAAAATACGTTTCCAATTTCTCTTTTTTAGTTGAATGTTCGTGTTGTTTTCTTGATTGAATTTTGCGACAATATCTTTTTCGTGAAGTTTATAAAACTCAGGATCAAAGTTTGCATCTGCTAAGTGTTCCAATACATAATGAACCGAACGTTTTTCGTTCAACCACGTATCAAAACTGATATGACGCATGCGAATTCCAAACGTATTGATTCCTAAAAATAAATTGGTTTCTTTATGAAAAGCAATGGTAACACATATATGTTCTTTAGGATGTTTCCAATGAAAATGTTTTTCATACTCTGGTCGTCCTCTTTCTCCAAAAACCCAGCCGTAGGTTTGATATTCAATGTCTAAAAATTTTGCAGAATTGAACCAATGTCCCGGATTGTATGCTCTCGGATTTCCACATAGTGTTTGCGCTAAGGTTTCACCCATCATGCGACCAGTATACCAAACCGCTTCAATAGGTCTGCGTTGTCCAATAGGTTCATGTTGTTCGGCACAATCGCCAATAGCGTAGATATCTGGAATGTTGGTTTCTAAATGTCGATTTACTTTCACGCCACGTCCAAGTTCAATGTTTGAATTTTTCAGGAAGTCTATATTTGGCGAAACTCCTGCAGTTAAACCAACCACTGTACACGGAATTTCTTCCCCAGT
Organism: uncultured Kordia sp.; assembly: GCA_964351775.1. Classification (GTDB taxonomy): domain Bacteria; phylum Bacteroidota; class Bacteroidia; order Flavobacteriales; family Flavobacteriaceae; genus Kordia. The sequence continues at coordinate 86,555 of CAYGPQ010000001.1, forward strand.
TTCTTTAATAATGATAGATTTTACTTTTCCGTTTTCGTCAGCTTTTATTTCTTGTAAATTCACACCTAAACGCAAATCAATATGATGTTCTTTTATATGTTTGTTAATCATTTCTGATTCGCCAGCAGGCAAAACACCATTCCAAAAACTTTCTTCACGAACTAAAAAAGTTACCGGAATATCTCTACTTCGCAACATTTCTGCGAGTTCAATTCCAATGAGTCCGCCACCAACAATAACAGCTCTGTTGCAAGCTTTATTATTGGGCGCGTATTTTTCTAAATTGTCTAAATCTTGCTTGTGATACATGCCCATCACGCCTTTTAAATCTTGTCCTGGCCAGCCAAATTTGTTGGGTTTGGAACCTGTGGCGATGATGAGTTTGTCATATTTCATGGTTTCACCACTCGCAAAAACGAGTTCTTTGGAAGCATCTTTTACGTGTTTTACGAATCCTTTTTTTAGTTCGATGCGATTCTTTTCCCAAAACCAATTCTCATACGGTTGTGTATGCTCAAACTTCATATGTCCCATATATACATACATGAGCGCAGTACGTGAGAAAAAATAGTCGGTTTCAGCGGAGATGATAGTAATCTTTTTATCGGAAAGTTTTCGGATATGCCTGGCAGCTGTAACGCCAGAAACTCCATTACCTATAATTACAATATGTTCCATAAGAATGTGGTTAGTTTTTTAGACTTTCTATTGCTACAAGAAAGGTTCGTGTCGGGAATTATGTCGAGATTAAAGTTAAGAACTTATATCGGAATTTAGAATTTAGAATAATTATAAATTAAAATATTTTTGTAAGGATTTTAAAAAAGCATAATTCGTTTCGCGCTTGAAAATCAATTCTATAAAAACGAAAAATAATTTTTAAAAGATTGTAAGTTCCTAATTTTTTTATGGACTTAAGCATCATTACTTATTAAAATCAATTTTAAAATTATTGAAATGAAACATAAAATCATCACACTTATCATCTTATGTATAACCACTTTCGGATTTGCACAAAATACAGCAGACTTCTTTAAAGCGTCTGATGCTTTTTTTAAGGAATATGTAACAAATGGAAAAATAAATTATAAAGCTGTCAAAAACAATTCAAAACAATTAGAAACATTATTAGCTTCTACAAATAGTATGACAGTTGCTAAAAGTGATGCAAATACATATCAAGCATTTTGGATAAATATCTACAATTTGTCAGTTATAAAGAATGTAATTGACAATTACCCGTTAAAATCTCCTTTAGATGTTGCTGGTTTTTTTGATAAGACAAAGCATGCGGTTGGCGGAAAGAAAATTACCTTAAATGATATCGAAAACAAGTTGTTACGCGGACAATTCAACGATGCACGATTTCACTTTGTGTTGGTTTGTGCAGGTTTAGGTTGTCCTCCAATTATCGCGGAAGCCTACATGCCAAATACGCTTGATAAACAATTAGATACACAAACACGCATCGCCTTAAATAACGATGATTTTATCAAAGTAAATGCAAAGAAAAAACGTGTAGAACTTTCTGAAATCATGAAATGGTACAAAGAAGATTTTATCCAAAACGGCAACGAAATCGACTTTATTAACACATACAGAGAAGAAAAAATCGCTGAAAAATCTAAAATCAGTTACTATTCGTATAACTGGACATTGAATGAAACGAAATAGCATCTCGACTGCACTCGATGTGACAAAATTATAAATTATAAATGTTGAATTTTAAATTATTCTCAATCGTCACTTCGAGTAATTTTCGTTAGAAAATTGTATCGAGAAGTACTTTAAAATCAAATCAACAAAAAAATAAATACTAAACTACATTACAAATGAACACTAAAAACTTTTTAATAACCGCACTTACCTTCCTATTCGTAAGCTTCACTTTTGCACAAGATCAAGACGATGAAACTGTGGATCAAAAAACGAATATTCAAGAATTTACACCTTCAAAATTATTGAAAAAAGGACAATGGGATATTAAATTCTTCAACAGTATTTATACCCAAACCGAACGAACTGATGCAGGAAGTACTTCTGTTACGATTCCAAGAGAAACCTTTTTTACAAACACAACTGAGATTTACACAGGAATCAGCGATAACAGAAGAATCAACATTGGATTTATCTTTCAAGTTCGCTCCAATACCTTTGGAGGCGCAGGCGCTTTAGACGTTTTCAAATTTGAAGACAATAACGCAGCACGAAGCGGATTAACTACGATTGCACCTTCAATTCGTGTGCAACCTTTCAAAAATATTTCGAACTTTTCTTTTACGAGTTCCATCTATTTACCAATCTTTAAAGACAAAGCAAATGTGCCGTATTTAGACAAAAGAAGTGTGTTTTGGGAAACCAAATTCTTCTACGATAAAACTTTCGGACAAGACAAATGGCAATTATTTACACAAGCGGATTTTGGGTTTAACTTTGGAGAAAAAAGTGAAGATGCGGATGCAGATTCAAATGTAACGGAGCGTTTTGCAAACAACAGTTTATTTTTACCATTAGGTGTATTTTTAAGCTACTTTCCATCCGCAGAATCTACAGTATACGTAAACACGAAGCAAGCATTCTTAATTGATTTAGGAAATAACTTTTCTCAAAATTCCACTTCCGTGGGAATTGGAAGTAAATACCAATTAAGCGATGTCTTAAATGTGGAAGCTTCATTTGATAAATTTGTGAGAGGAAGTAATTTTCAAGGATTAGGACAAACTTTTAGCATAGGATTAAGAGCAATTTTTTAAATAATATAGTATTTTAGGAGTCTAAACTATCACAGATGAAATTTAGACTCCTTTGTATATTTTTTGGCTTGTTGCAATTTTCATGCACAAGTCAATCCAAAAAAGTAAATGGTGTCAGCTTTGTAGCTTCACGAGATGCGATTGACCAAACACATGTGGATCCTGTGGTCAAAGTCAATGCAAATTACGCTGCAGTGATGCCTTTTGGATTTTTAAAATCCTTAACCGCTACTGAAGTCATTCACAATACAGACCGACAATGGTTTGGTGAAACTCGAAAAGGAGCAAAGCAATATGCGGAACAGTTGCAAAAGAACAACATCAAAATCATGATAAAACCGCAAATTTGGGTTTGGAATGGTGAATTTACTGGATTGATTGAGATGGAATCTGAAGAAACTTGGAAACAATTTGAAGCTTCGTACGAAAGTTTTATCCTAGAATATGCAAGTTTGGCGCAAGAAGTGAACGCAGAAATGTATTGTATCGGAACCGAATTGCACAAATTTGTCGCAGCACGACCCGCATTTTGGAAACAACTCATCACAAAAGTAAAAGCAGTTTACAAAGGGAAACTAACGTATGCCGAAAATTGGGATTCGTTTGACAAAGCTCCGTTTTGGGATCAATTAGATTTTATAGGAATTGATGCGTATTTTCCGCTAAGTGAAGAAAAAATGCCAACGCTAGAAACCTTACAAAAAGGATGGCAATCACACAAAGATAAGATAGTTGCATTGACCAAAAAGCTTGATAGAAAAGTGCTTTTTACCGAATACGGCTATCGAAGTATGGATTATGTAGGGAAAGAACCATGGGATTCCAATCGAGGAAAAACGCTAAATATAAAAGCGCAAGAAGTTGCGTTGCAAGCATTATTCAATGAATTTTGGAAAGAAGAATGGTTTGCTGGCGGATTTATTTGGAAATGGTTTCACAACTATGAGAAATCGGGTGGATTAGAGAACGATCAATTTACACCGCAAAACAAACCTGCGGAAGAAACCGTGCGACAGCATTATAAATTACATCAATAAACTCATGAAAAAAGTCATAGCTGCAATCTTTTTGTTAAGTCTCTGTTTTCATGGAATAGCACAAGAAAATATCGTTTTAGATGTAAAATTTCAAGGGCAAAAAAAGAACAAGGTTGGTTTTTTAAAGAAATATGTCAGTGTCCGAAATGGCGATGTATTAGATTCTTTACAACTCGAACGAGATGTAATTTTACTAAAACGTTTGGCAGGCGTTTCACATGCGTATTACCAAGTTTTTGTCTCACATGATAATTTATACAACGTCTTCTATAATATTGAAGAAAATTTCACGCTGATTCCAAATCTCAATATTTGGACAACAACCAACGAGCAAGTTGCGTATAAAGTTGGTTTGTATGATTACAATTTCTTGGGAAGAAACATCGCTTTTGGCGGATTTTACCAAAACAACGGATTTGATTCGTACGGAATCAATTTGCGTGCGCCTAATTTGTTTTCGCGAAACTTCGGAATTGTCATCAATCATCAAAATTGGACAAGTGAAGAACCGTTATTTTTTAACAATGGCTCTGCAAATTACAAATACAGCAATACATCATTTGAAGCATTATTATTATATCAAATCAATTTTAAACATCGCTTGCAATTTGGTGCAAATGTCTTTACGGAAGAATATAGTTATCTCAATGGATTAACCTCTAATGCTATTCCGCAAAGCTTAGAACTAGACAAACTCATGTTTAAATTGATCTATGAATATGACAACTTAAACTATGATTATCAATACATTGAAGGAATTAAAAATACGTTCTATTTGCAATATGTAACGACTGAAAACGACTTTCAAGATAACTTCTTAATTGGTTGGAGTGATTTTATGTATTTTGAACGTGTTGGCGAAAAAGGAAATTGGGCAAACCGTTTCCGATTTGGTGTTGCGTCAAACGATGCAAGTCCGTTTGCGCCATTTTCGGTAGACAATAACTTGAATATTCGCGGCGTTGGAAACATCATTGATCGTGGAACGGCAAGCATGGTTTTGAATACTGAATATCGCTATACGTTATATGAAAAAGGATGGTTTATT
>CAYGPQ010000001.1:91492-96353 GCA_964351775.1 uncultured Kordia sp.
CAGAAATAACGATTTTTGAAAACTGAAAACTGAAAACTGAAAACTGAAAACTGAAAACCATCACCATGAAATCCATCATCTCAATCTTTATTATAGTCCTAACATTTGTAAGTTGCCAATCCAACAAAAAAGACATCACTTTTCATCCTTCGCATATAGCAGAACGACAAAATACGCCGTTTAGTGCGGCAGTTGAAACGGAAAATTTACTGTTTTTATCTGGTCAAATTGGGAAAGATCATAAAAAAGGCGTGTTAGTTTCAGGCGGAATCAAAGCAGAAACCAAGCAAGTGTTAGAAAACATCAAAGCGGTATTGGCGCAGCACAATTCATCGTTAGATCGTGTGGTAAAATGTACCGTGATTTTAGCCGATATCAACGATTTTGCTGACTTTAATAGTGTGTACGTGCAATACTTTCCAAACAAACCTGCGCGCACAACTTTTGCCGCTGGCGGATTGGCTGCTGGAGCAAAAATTGAAATTGATGTCATTGCCGCGAAATAGTAAAAATCCAATTTTTTGTTGAAAATCAAGTAGTTATACGCTTATATGGATTTTATTTTTTATCTATTTTTGAGAGATAACCAATCATTCAATAAAGATGAAAACCCTTAAAATTTTTGTATTTCTACTTGCGGCTTTTTCACTTCTTCTAGTCACATGTAAACCGAACAATACAGATGTTGTAGAAACAACAGAGCAAACAATAAGACAAAGACTGAACATTCCTGATGCTGCTTCGAAAATTTTAATCTTAAGTCATGCTGCACACATGGATTGGGATTGGCTCAATATGTTTCCTTATAATGTAGATGAAAGTGGACCAGCGTATAATTATAGTTACTTTGGAGGAAACACCCAACCTGCGGATAGTATTCTATCGAAAGCTACAGAGAATTTGCAAAATTCCGCATATTATTATTCGGTATGTGAAATGGGATTTTTAAGAGCTTTTGCTAAAAACAAACCATCACTTTTTAGTCAAATGAAAGCATCTAAGCGGATGCGTGTTGTCGGTGGCGGAATAACTTCTCCTGATAATTTATTGCCAAACGGAGAAACTTTTTTTAGAAATTATTTAGTAGCCAATACTTGGTTAGATGAAGTACAAGTTCCATGGTCAACACAAGTTTGGGTTCCAGACGATTTTGGGCACGATCCACAATTACCTGTGATGCTAAATGCAATGGACGCTATGGGCGTTGGGTTTGCAAGAATTCCTGGCGCATGTGATGGAAATCCTCAAGATGGTTTTAATACTACGGCAAGTACATTATTAGACACAAACAATGGTGATGTAGATTTTATTTGGCAAGGTGCAGATGGCTCTGAAGTCATTGCGCATTGGTTGGAAGATCACTACGATCAGGGAAATAATATTGATGTAGCTGCATCAGATTATGCAACTCCACAAGAGATTATAAATTGTGGAAATCAAGTGTATTCATCTACAAATATAGGGCACATTACATCATACATAGGTGCAAATCAGCCCGTATCACCAACACCGTATATGTATGTTCATGTAAGTAGTGATTTTCTACTTCCTTATCAGGATCTTGTTCAAGATGCTATTGATTGGAATAAGAGTACTGACGGATATGCAAAAACAGGCGTGTATGTAGTTGTAGCTACTTTTGATGAATACATTCGATTGGTTGATATTCATAAAAACAAGTTGAAAACAAGAACGTATAATGCAAGTTCAGCAGCCACAGATTTTGCACCAAATCCTTATTGGATGGGGTATTACGCAAGTAGACCTGAATTGAAAATTTTACATAATAAAGCCACCAAAAGTTTATTAAGAGCAGAGTCTTTCCAAGTATTAGAAAATACACTTTTAGCAACAAATGCTACGGAGAAAAAAACACAATCAGCAGCTATTAATAATGCTTGGAACACCTTAGCAGCGAGTACACACCACGATTATATCACTGGGACAGCTGTTGATGGAGTGTATTTGAATGAGCAACTACCGATGCTACATCAAGCGTTGAAAGAAGGAACTGGTTTGTCTCAAAATTTTATGCAAAACATTACAAACAATATCAAACAAACTTCAGGAGCTGTTGCAGTATTTAATCAGCTTGGTACATCAAATCAAGGAATTATAGCGTATGATACAGGAGGGAAAACTTCTTATTTGAATGTAAAAGCACCATCTTTAGGATACCAATTGAATGATATTGCAACCGCTTCTCAAGGGGATGGAAGTTTAAAAGTAGCAAAAAATCCAAATGGCGATTATTATTTTCAAAACAGTTATTTGACGGCAACATTCGATCAAAAAACAGGAGAAATAAGCAGTGTCATTGATAAAACTACTGGAAATAATATTTTGGCAGGAAATGCAAATGAAATCGTTTTTTATAAAGATTCTGGAGATATTTATCGTTTTGGATACGAAACAGGCTGCGGATTTACACAAGATACAAATGCTAGTTATACGATTCAATCGATTACAGCAGATACCACAAATACGTTAAACAAATCCATCACGATTGCAAAATTGTATACGGTTGATGGAACCACATTTCCATATACAATTACGTATAGTTTGCGACAAGGAGAACCATTTTTACGAATTTCCACCACAGGAACGGCGCCAAATAGTCAGACATATCCTAAACCTTCGTACACAGTCATGGTAAAATTTCCATTAGCGTCTAAAGTAAGTGCAATGGATGTTGGAACGCCATATCATTGGAATACAGTATATCCAATGGCATACGGAAGTAACACAGATTTTAATGCAACGATGTGGGCAACACATGACTTTGTGGTTCCTAAAGATAGTAACGGATCGTCTTTAGCAGCTATTTATCACAGTGCAACACCCGCATGGACTTCTGACAGTAATATGTTATATGGTGTTATTTTAAGAAATACACCAGGCGGAAATTGTAATCACGGTTATGGAGCTAACGGAAGTGATAATACGGCGCATACACAAGAATACGCGTTGCGAATTCCGAGCGGACTTTCGTCAGCGAAAACAGCTGCTCCATTCATAGAAGCACGACAATATAATACACCAATGGTTGCCATCGCAGCAACAGGAAACGGTAGCTTGCCAAGTCAATATTCGTTAGCAGCTCCAACAGGAAATACAAATACGTTAATTACCGCCGCAAAATGGTCTTCTGTAAATGCGGATGATTTTATTTTAAGGATGTATCAAGCTTCAAATTCAAAGACGACAGAAACAATCAATCTAGCAAAATCACCTTCGGGATGTGAAATTGTGACTGCTTTAGAAAAACCATTTGTAAATTCGAATCCAAATTCGACCTGTACGATTTCAACAAGTACAGTAAAAGTTACCATGGAAAAAGCTGTTACAACGTTGAAAATTAACTATTAAACAGATATCTGAACCATATATTAATTAGTTGAAATCTCCATAAATAAATTTTTTATGGAGATTTTTTAACCTTTATCTAGGACATAGCCAAAAGATTAAAGATGCAATTGGATATAGAGGAGGCTCTTGAGGTGCATGACAATTAATATCACAGGTATTGTAACAACTTACTTGGCTGTCAAGACTTCCAATTCCTCCTGAAGCTTGTGTTTTCTCCAAACTTGAGATCGATGCTTTTTTAAGTGTTAAGCGCTTTAAATTTCTTTTTTTCATAATGTTTCTATTTTATGTTTGATACAAAGAAAGATGAAGTATAATGCTTTTGAAACAGTTAAAATGCTGATTGTTATAGGGGTAAATACTTTTTTTAATAAGGTGATTATAACAAAATTGCTCCTGTTGAACATAAACTTTATATTTTCTTGTAACAAATTTTCAAAGTCGATACTTACGGAGCAAATAGATTATAAATGATGAATCATCATGCTGAATTTATTTCAGAATCTTATACTAGCTAGTGAGATGCTGAATAAAGTTCGACATGACGAAAAACCGTAAAAATTTAAAACATGAAAAAATTATATATCCTTATCGCTTTTATTGCTTGTAGTTTTATAGGAAACGCACAAAACAAAAAATTAGAGAATTCCGTATTGTGGAAAATTGAACATAAAGACTTGGTAAAACCATCCTATCTATTAGGAACCGTACATATTTTATGTGAAGACGATTTCTCCATTCCCGAAAAAGTAACGAAAGCTTTTAACGAAACTGAAAAATTAGTCTTAGAAGTAGATATGTCAGATACTGCTGCCATGATGGAAGCGCAAAAATCAATGATTTCCAAAGAAAAATTAAGTGAAACATTATCAAAAGAGCGTCAAGAATTTTTAGACAACTTATTGCAAAAAGAACTAAAAATGCCCTTGAAAATGGTAGATAATTATAGCTTAATGACGATTTACTCCTTATTAATTCAACAAAGCATGCCATGTACCACTAAGAAAATGTACGAATTTGAATTGATCAATCTAGCGAAAGCAAAAAACAAGAAAATTGCGGGTTTGGAAACTTTAAACGGTCAACTTGATTTCTTCGCAAAAGCGTATCCAACAGATTTCTTGTGGCAACAAATAGCATTGTATGAGGAATATAAAATTGCGTTTCAAAATATGGTAACACATTATAAAAATGAAGATATTAGTACGCTATTTGAAGACATGAAAGACGAACGTTTTTTCAACAAAAATGCTGAATATTGGATGTTAACTTTTCGCAACTCAAATTGGGTAGAAATTATGCCCGATATGATGAAAAAGCAATCCAACTTATTTGCGGTAGGAACTGCGCATTTAGTAGGAGAAAATGGCGTGATTAATTTGTTACGCAAACAAGGATATAAAGTAACGCCTGTATATTAAATACTTTATTATTACTTTTTCATTTTCTTTGCTTGCCCAAAGAAAACAGAAACAAAAGAAAAGGCACTTTT
>CAYGPQ010000002.1:0-7999 GCA_964351775.1 uncultured Kordia sp.
GGTGGCGGAATTAGTTTGAGAGGAAACGGCAACGTTCGAATTCTCATCAATGGAAAACCTTCAGCATTAATTGCGAATAATGGATTGGATCAAATTCCTGCAGAAAACATTGACAAAGTTGAGGTCATCACAAATCCTTCTGCGCGGTATGAATCGCAAGGAACCGCAGGAATTATAAATATCATTCTAAAAAAGAACAAAAAAGGAGGTTTCAGTGGTTCTGTACAAGTTGGTGCAGGAATTCCGAGAGACTTTCGTACAAATGTAAATCTTGCTTATAAAACAGATAAGATAAATTTATTTACAAATGTTGGATACCGAAACTCTAATTATGAAGGAGAAGAAAAAATTCGTCAAACTGTTACGAATAATGGAATAGAAACAAATTTATTGCAAAATAACGATCAAGATAGAAATGACAATGCACATAATATCTTTTTTGGTGGTGATTATTATATCAATAATAAGAATACACTAACGGCTAGTTTTTATCATAGATTCTTAAAAAACACGGATGAAACTCGATTGAATTATTCATACGCAGATGCCGCAGGAACGCTTGACAGTACCATTGCACGGATTGAAAACTACAAAGAGCCGCAAAATTTCAATCGGTTAGAGATGAACTATGTGAAAACCTTTGAAAAAGAAGGGCAGAAGCTAGAAATGGACGTGCAATACGATTTTTGGAATGATGACGAACAAGAAAGCATTCGCCAACAAAAAACCTTTCCAGCGGAAACTACATTTACAACGATTCGAAGCGATGATGTCGAAAGCAGTAAAGACTTTTTATTTCAAGCCAACTTTGTATCACCTTTAACCAAAACAGCACGATTAGAAACAGGATTCAGAGGAGAAATCAGAAGAATTACCAGTGATTATATGGTACATATTGACGATCAATTAATTCCCGATTTAGACAATGAATTGGATTATAACGAACGGATTTATGGTGTATATGCGCAATATGGAGACAAAATTGGGAAATTCAATTACTTAGTAGGATTGCGTGTAGAGCATTCGGATATCGGAATAGATGATGAAAAAAGGTTGTTCAACGACACCAAAAAATACACCAACCTTTTTCCGACAGTACATCTATCATACAAACTAACCGAACAAACGGATGTGCAACTAAGTTATAGCCGAAGAATCAACAGACCCGCATTTTGGCAGTTGAATCCTTTTGGTGGATTGACGGATCTTAGAAATCTTTTTGCTGGAAATCCTGATTTGAATCCGATGTATACCAATTCGTTTGAAGCAACATTTCTAAAACGTTGGGGAAAATTTTCCATAAATCCATCACTCTATTATCAACATACAACTGATTTTTTCAACTTTGTAACCTCTCAAACGGACGATGGAAATTTTTTAACAATTCCTGTAAATTTAGATACAGAAGATCGCATCGGATTTGAACTGTCTACCACGTACAATCCTTTCAAGTGGTGGCGATTATCAGGAGAATTTAATTATTATCAATTCGATCAAAAAGGCGATTATTTAGGTAGAAACTTTGACGCAAAAAATAAAACATGGTTCACGAGAATCAATTCGAGAATGCGCTTTTCTAAAGGACTTTCTACGCAAATGAGTTTTAATTATCAAGGGAAAAATCAACAAGCACAAGTGCTTCAAAAAGCGCAATACTTTGCCGATTTCGGAATCAGTAAAGATATCTTTAATGACAAAGGTGCCATTACCTTAAATGTCCGAAACCTATTTGATTCTAGAATTCAAGATCAAGTTGTCACAGGAGAAAATTTCCGTTTAGCGTCAAAATCCAAACGTGTTGGAAGAAGAATATCGGTAACATTCGTGTACAAATTCAATCGTAAAAAAGGACAACGAGATCGAATGCCAGATTAGAGAATCAGTAAAATAATATATTTAATTTGATGTCACTACACTAGTACTATTTCTATTGTAGTGATATTTTTAATTCACCTAAAGTGTAACGAAAAGAGAATGAAAGGGTCTTTATATAGTATCAATCAAAAACAACTCAAAATGAAATCAAAATTACTGCTACTTTTAGCATTGGGAATCTTTACTATTTCTTGTATATCTATCAGAGCAAAATCGGAACAAACTGTTATTGCCAAAGAAACGTACGTTCCTGCAGATCAAGAGTTATACAACACAATTGTAGCATTAGACAAACGTTTTTTTGACGCATACAATACCTGCGATTTAAAAACACAAGACGAATTAATTTCGGAAGACATTGAGTTTTTTCATGACAAAGGTGGTTTATCAACTTCCAAAGCGCAAATCATGGAAGCGATGAAAAACAACATCTGCGGAAAAGTCACAAGAACTTTAATTGACGGAACTGTTGAAGTGTACCCAATTCAAGGATATGGCGCGGTGCAAATGGGCGAGCACAAGTTTTTCAACAACGAAGAACCGACAGCGAGATCAATTCCAAGTAAATTCGTTACCATCTGGAAAAACGACAACGGAAATTGGACAATGACGCGGATTATTAGCACACATAAAAACTAAGGATCGTTAACGCAATAAAACGCATTCTTCTTTCGTAGTATAATAGAAGCTTTCATCAAGAATTTTGATGCTAGTTAAGATTCTTATAGTTTTAACAAGAACTATTTGATAAGGAAAACTCACAGGAATTCCTGTTAGAATACCTAAAACATACTATGAAACATTTCAAAATAGCTTTCTTTTATATATTCCTTTTTGGCGTACAAACCGTATTTGGTCAAAATGAGACAGATATCATGCTAGAAAGCACGTTTACGATCAATTCGAGCATTCTAAACGAAGAAAGAACCAGCTTGATACGTCTTCCCGATTCATACAATGAAAGCTCAAATAGTGAGAAAGATTATCCGATTTTAATTTTATTAGATGGCGCCGCTCATTTTAAAATAGCTTCTGGAATTGTGCATTTTATGAATTCAGATAGAACTCGAAATTATTTAATGCCAGAAACGATCATTATAGCCATTGAAAATGTTGACCGCGAACGAGATTTTACGGTTACAAAAATAAAGACGAAACGCGTCAATACTATGGGAGGCGGAAGAAACTTTCTGAAATTCATCGAAAAAGAACTCATACCCTATATTGATAAAACATATAGAACAAAACCCTCTAGAACACTTGTTGGGCATTCTTTAGGAGGTCTTCTGGCATTAAATTCATACATGGATAAAAATAGTATATTCGATGCTTATATTGCTATGGACCCAAGTATGTGGTGGGATCCTGAGATGATGAAAAACAGAGTGGATTCCATTTCCTCAATATCATTACATAAAAAATTGTATATCGCTTCTGCAAGCAACGGTGAGGGAAGTTATGGACGAAACAAGAAAAAACACGACGCTTATTATGCTTTACTAAAAAAGAAATCAGGTGAAAACTTAAATGTCGAAATAGCGTATTTTGAAAAAGAAAACCATCGTTCTGTTCCATTAATAGCTTTATATAAAGGGTTAATCTATATCAATCAAGAGGATTAAACAACGTCATTAAATAAAAAATAGTTCGTAAGTGCTACATCGAAATAATTAACCAACCTCTTTTCAAAAAACTCATCCAAACCATCAATTGACACAATATTTTTAACCAACCAAAAGAAAACCAAGCATGTAAAAGCATTTTTCAACTATCTTTAGGTAGACAAAACCTACCTAAAATGTTACATTGGAATCTATACAACACCACCATATTCATTGGCGCTATCGGACTATTAGCTTTAGTGCTCTATCATGTATTCACTAAAAAACCACAGGACAAAACCACACGTTACTTCTATTGGTTTCTCATCATTACGGCAGTTGCCATTCTGCAATACATTTCGTTTGACATTGGAATTTCGCGAACATACAAAGTCATTAGTCTCTTCTTTTTTCCGTTTGAGTTTCTCGCGCCAGTGATCTTTACGGCATTTACCTGTGCGTATCTTCAAAAAGAAAAACTCTTCAAAAAATACAAATACTACTTGCTCATTCCGTTTGCGGCGTTCTTTCTTATTTACACAGTCGTGAAGATCAACGTCTTTGTAGATTATGCTATTTTATCACGAAAAACGGTTGGGAACATTCGCATGGAATGGAATGAAAATCTAGCCTTACTATTCACGTTTATCATTGGTGTTTGGAATTATACCATCATCAAAAACTACGAAAAAGACTTAGGCGAACAATCATATCACTTTGTATTGCGAAAAACGAAATGGTTAAAAAACATCTACATGACGTTAATTCTATTAAGTGTTTTTTGGTTGCTGACACTTTTATACATAAAAATTGATGTCAATGTTGGTGGAAACGACACATACTATCCGTTGTGGATTGCGTATTTGGTGTGTTATTATGTATTCTATATAAAAAGTATCTCGCATTTGCAGAACATCCAAAAAGAAAAAGTGGAAGAAGGAAAGGTCTTCCATCTATCGGGTTTAGATGAAATGTTTGAACCTGCTGCATTAGCCGTTTTGCAGAAAAATCAATCGCAAGTCATTGCTATTTTGAGTTACTTTGCCACATCTTTATTCGATCTTAACAAAACAAAAGAAGTGCTTTGGGACATTCTTGAAAACTGTATCTCCAAACTCCAATTGGAAGATTGTGTACTCTATCTCTTAGATGAAAAAACACAGACCTTACACCAAGAAGCGGCTTTTGGAAACAAAAAACAAGCTGGATTTGAAATTCACGAACCCAAAGAAATTCCTGTGGGGAAAGGAATTGTGGGAAGTGTTGCCAAAACAGGAAACTACGAACGCATCAACGATACGCGCAAAGACAAGCGATACATTATAGATGATAAAGCGCGCTTGTCGGAATTGGCAGTTCCTATCTACGTAGAAGGAAGGTTAAAAGGTGTATTAGACGCAGAACATTCTCAGCGTAATTTCTTTACGGAAAATCATATATATCTCTTTCAACTCATTGCTAAACTCACAGAGAAAAAGCTCATTCAACTACAACAGAAAAAAGGATTGAGCATTTCAGATGATAATATCTATTTCCAAGAACTTTGTACATTAATGGAAGAAGAAAAACGCTACCGAAACCCTGAAATAAAACTCGGTACACTTTCTGAAGAAATAAATATTAGTGCCAACTATCTTTCGCAAGTCATCAATGCGTTAAGCGGACAGAACTTCTCAGATTTTATAAATAGTTACCGAATCAAAGAAATAAAATCTAAACTATCGCATCCAGCATTTATAGAATATCCTGTATTATCAATTGGACTAGAAGCGGGATTCAATTCAAAATCAACTTTTTACAATTCTTTCAAAAAACACACGGGTATGTCACCTACTGCCTTTCGGGAAAAACACCCATTCGAGTCTCAATTCCTTTAGTTTCAACAATACGGGACACTCGAAGCCATTGTCAACACTAGGTTTGCACCATTATTAATTTAAAAATCAAAATGATGAATACAAAATCAAAATTGGCAATATGGGGAATGATACTATTATTTTCTTTCTCCTTTGCGGGAACAAAAAAAGGCGAAAACGCCAACAATGAGAAAAAGCTGTATGCGGTAAAAACACTAAAAAATTATGCAGCGCGACACAATCTTTCATCGGCACAATACCAAACAGAAGTCACCAAATTTCACAAAGCAGGTTACAAACTAACGTATGTAGATGGCTATTATGTAAACGGTAAAATACAATTTGCTGCCTTGTGGGAAAAAGGAAACACATCTACACTTATTGCACGTCATAATCTTACAGCACAACAATACCAAGATGAGGTGACAAAAAATCAAAAAAATGGCTATCGTTTGATACATGTTGATGGCTATTCTGATGGAAAAAAAGCATTATATGTTGCAATTTGGAATAAAGAAAGTACCAGCGGATTGCGCGCGCGTCATGGACTCACAGGAACGCAATATGCAGCCGAATTCAAAAAGAACAAAGATGATGGTTATCGTTTGGTACATATTAGCGGTTACGGAATCAAAGGAAAAGCATACTACGCAGCTATATGGAAAAAAGGAAACCCTTCAGGATATGTAGCGCGTCATGGATTAACGAGTCAGCAATACCAAGAAGTCGTTACAAAATACTGGAAAGAAGGTTATCATGTGTCGCAAGTAGACAGTTATGATGTTGGAAATAAAACCTATTACGCATGTATCATGGAAAAGGAATTTGGGGAATTTAGTGCGCGTCATGCAATGAACCCAAAAAACTATCAATTAGAAGTTGACAATCATTACTATCAAGGATACGTTCCTATTTCGGTAAGCGGACACGACGCAGGAAGATCGGCAGGTTATGCCGCAGCATTCAAAAATGTAAGCGATTGGAAAAGTCGTGATACAGATCAACTAGATGCTAAAATTACTCAAGTAATGAAGGATTTTAAAATTCCTGGGGCGAGCATTGGTATTGTAAAAGACGGAAAACTAGTCTATGCAAAAGGATACGGATTTGGAAACAAAGAGGACAAAACCATTGCATCTGCCACAAGCTTGATGCGATTGGCAAGTGTTTCCAAGCCCATTACCTCTGTGGCAATCATGAAATTAATTGAACAAAACAAACTAAAATTGAGCGATAAGGTTTTTGGTAACAACAGTATCTTAGGTAGTAACTACGGTTCAAAAGCTTTAGGAAGTCGTGAAAAAGCAGTCACAGTACAGCAATTATTAGAACATACTGCAGGTGGCGATGCTTGGGATAATAATGTAACACCAGAAGGGACGGACACTTGGGGTGCACCGATGTTTCAAAAGAAAGATTTGAGTCAATCTAAATTAATTGGGTGGGTTTTAGACGATCGAAATCCGAGTCACACGCCAGGAACGTACTATCAATACTCAAACTATGGCTATTGCTTATTAGGGAGAATCATTGAAAAGAAAACAGGGAAAAGCTATGAAAGTTACTTGCGAAACAACATTCTAAAGCAATGTGGAATTTCGCAAATGTTTATTGGTGCCAACGAAAAAAAGAATCGTAAATATAAAGAAGTGGCATACTATGCAAATGATGGAAATGCCTATAGTTTACAAATGCAACGAATGGACAGTCATGGCGGTTGGATTGCTTCTTCAGTAGACCTAATGCGTTTTATGGTACGTGTTGATGGACAAAATTCTAAAAAGGACATCTTAAAAAGTAGCACTATCAACACCATGGCAACAAGTTCATCCGTATCAAGCTATGCTAAAGGTTGGTCCGTAAGTGGCGGAAACTGGTCGCATGGCGGCGGCATGGGCGGAACAAGTACGTTTCTTAAAAAAATGGACAATGGTGTAAGTTATGTGTTTCTAACCAACTCCACAGGAAATGGCTCGGGACAAGCTGGCGCTATGAAAAAAGCATTAGAAGATGGGATTAAGGCAATTAAACACTGGCCAGATTTGGATTTGTTTTAATGAAACTCAAAGTTGAGAAGCCTGAATAGGCGCACACAACTTTGTAAGTTGAATTAATCCCGCTGAAAAGCGGGATCTAATCCAATATTTACAGAACTAAAGAAGCATTCTCATGCTGATTTGCCACTGCGCGGTGAGCGATTTCCGTGTGGTGGTTTTTTTAATGAAACTCAATTTTAGGAAGCTCGAAGAGCGTACATAAAATTGTAAGTTGAATTAACTCCGCTGAAAAGCGGAGTCTTTTCAAGAGATTTGCAATTTCAGTTTTATTTTCAAAAATTACAATCAATCTGTAATTATGTTGAGAAGCTCGAAGAGCGTACATAAAATTGTAAGTTGAATTAACTCCGCTGAAAAGCGGAGTCTTTTCAAGAGATTTGCAATTTCAGTTTTATTTTCAAAAATTACAATCAATCTGTAATTATGTTGAGAAGCTCGAAGAGCGTACATAAAATTGTAAGTTGAATTAACTCCGCTGAAAAGCGGAGTCTTTTCAAGAGATTTGCAATTTCAGTTTTATTTTCAAAAATTACAATCAATCTGTAATTATGTTGAGAAGCTCGAAGAGCGTACATAAAATTGTAAGTTGAATTAACTCCGCTGAAAAGCG
>CAYGPQ010000002.1:8099-84444 GCA_964351775.1 uncultured Kordia sp.
TTTATTTTCAAAAATTACAATCAATCTGTAATTATGTTGAGAAGCTCGAAGAGCGCACATAAAATTGTAAGTTGAATTAACTCCGCTGAAAAGCGGAGTCTTTTCAAGAGATTTGCAATTTCAGTTTTATTTTCAAAAATTACAATCAATCTGTAATTATGTTGAGAAGCTCGAAGAGCGCACATAAAATTGTAAGTTGAATTAACTCCGCTGAAAAGCGGAGTCTTTTCAAGAGATTTGCAATTTCAGTTTTATTTTCAAAAATTACAATCAATCTGTAATTATGTTGAGAAGCTCGAAGAGCGCACACAACTTTGTAAGTTGAATTAATCCCGCTGAAAAGCGGAGTCTTCTCAATTTCTATAAACGCTAAAGTTTTGTCATTTACTGCGTCGAATCTTCGATTTCCTGCGAAGGCAGGAATCTATTGAAAACGTCAAGCTGAAATGTCTACTGAGTTTGTCAAAGTACAGCTTCATACAAATAGCAAAACACAATCATTGACGAAATTTATAGGCAAATTACCCCTTACCAACATGGGGTAACCCCATACAAGAAGTCTTCGAAGCATCATATTGACGTTTCGAAGCGTTAAAACCATACTTCGAAGCGTCACATTACTATTTATAAGGATGAATTTAACCCATAAAAGCCATCGTGTATCATTTATAAGCATTAAAATAATCCTTCGAAGTGTTACATTAATAAACAAAAGCGGTTCAATAATCAATATAATAGGTTTAGTAATCATTATAATGGGTTCGCTAAGGGCTATAACCCTTAAAACAACCCAAAAAAGTCGTCAATGAACCCAAACGAACCGTTTCCAAACCACCTCAAACCACTTCAATAAGGGGTAAAACCCATGATAAACCGCCCAAAATCATCAAACAACTGCTTTTAATGGTTATTGAACCTCATGCTTCGACTCCGCTCAGCAGCCAGTTCAAGATCACATAACAGTGAGTGAGATGCCGAATCGAGTTCGGCATGACGAAAAGTAGATCAAGAAATTAAGAATAAAAATTCATAGTAAAAACACAACGCCGAACGTCATCTTGAACTTGATTCAAGATCTCACAAGTAACTAAAAAAACACTCTTTACGGAAACCCGCATTGTGTAGGTGTAATCTTTGTCTTAAATTTAGAGTTGATTAACTTTAGTTATAATGAAAAATATAATTTTTATTGGAGGAGTTCACGGAGTAGGAAAAGGAACATTTTGTAAAGAAGTTTGTGAAGAATTTAATTTTGAACATTTATCAGCTAGTGAAATTCTTAAGTGGAAAGAAATTAGTCAAAAAGAGAATAAGAAGGTTGATAATTTTAGTTTGACTCAAAATAGATTATTAAAGGCGTTAAATAATATTGTAAAGCCCAATTTAAAATATTTATTAGATGGACATTTTTGTTTATTCAACAAGGATGGAGTTCCTAAAAAAGTACCAGAAGAAACTTTTTTTGAAATTAATCCTGCGGCTATCGTTCTTATCACCTGTGACATTGGTGTATTGCAAGATCGTTTGATTAAAAGGGATGATACTAAATATAGTCTTGAAATTTTAAATGAGATGAATGAATTAGAACTTCTCCAGGCAAAAAAAATAGCAGTCAAATTGAAGATTCCTTTTTTGAAATTAGAAAACGGGAATAATAAAGAATTTTTTAAATTTTTAAGAGAATATGAGAGTTTTAATAGATACTAATATAATAATTCATAGAGAAGCTAGTAAGGCTTTAAATGAGGATATTGGATTGCTTTTTAATTGGTTAGACAGATTAAAACATGAAAAATGTATTCATCCATTATCTTTAGAGGAAATATCAACATATAAAGATGAGGATATTGTAAAAACGATGAAGATTAAAATGAAAAATTATAATCTTCTTAAAACAGAATCTCCTGAGTCTGAAAAGGTTGTTGAAATTAGAAAATCGGATAAAACTAGAAATGACTTTATAGATACAAGTATTATTAAAGAAATTTATAATAAAAGAGTAGATTATTTAATAACTGAGGATAGAGGTATACATCACAAAGCAAGATTGCTTGGTATATCACAAAGAGTATTTAAAATTGCTGATTTTTTAGAGAAATCAATAGAGGAGAACCCCGAATTAAAAAGTTACAAAGTTCTTTCTGTAAAACAAGAATTTTTTGGAAAAATCGATGTCTCAGATGATTTTTTTGATTCGTTTAAGGCTGATTATAAAGAGTTTGCTAATTGGTTCAATAAGAAGTCCGATAATATAGCTTATGTGTGCATTACTGATAAAAAAGTAAGAGCTTTTCTTTATCTTAAAATAGAAGATAAAGAAGAGTCTTACACCGAAATAAAACCTCTTTTTGAAAGAAAGAAAAGATTGAAAATAGGCACTTTAAAAGTTACTTCAACTGGTTATAAGTTGGGAGAAAGATTTTTGAAAATAGTTTTCGATAATGCACATCAATATAAAGTAGATGAGATATATGTTACTATATTTAATAAGAGAGAAGAACAGAGAATTTTAATAAGTTTATTAGAAGATTGGGGATTTAAGTATTGGGGAGAAAAAAACACCAAGAATGGTGTTGAGAATGTTTATGTCCGACCATTTGGAAAAGAATTACCAATAAATATAGAGAACCCAAAATTGACATTTCCTTTCCTCTCCAGAAAAACGAGAAAGTATATAATAAAAATAGAACCAGAATATCACACGGAACTGTTTCCTGATAGTATTAATACAAGAGAAAATAACGAGGAATATGCAGATAACGAACCACATAGGAATAGAATAGGAAAAGTATATATTTCACATTCTAAAGACAGGCATTTAAAATCAGGTGATGTTATTATTATTTATAGGATTGGAGAAACTTCTCCTAAAAGATTTTCAAGTACTATAACATCGGTATGTATAGTAGAAGAAGTCGTAAATAACATTGATAATTTTGAAGATTTTTTTCAAATTTGTAATAGAAGAACTTTTATAGAAAAAGAAGATTTGAGAAGCAAATGGTGGAATAAATATGGTAGCTATAAGCCTTTTATAATAAAATTACTTTATGCTCATTCTTTGCCAACTCCTAAGCCAACTTTAAATGATCTATTGGAAATTGGAGTTATAGAAGATATAAATAATATGCCCAGGGGATTTATTGAAATTAATAGTAAACAATTCGATAGATTAGTTAAATTTGCTTATAAGAAAAAGAAAAAATGAAAGTAATTTTATCAATTAAACCAAAGTTTGCTAACAAAATATTTGATGGCACTAAAAAATTTGAATTCCGTAGAACTCTATTCAAAAATAAAGATGTAACAAATGTAGTTGTTTATGCTTCTGCACCTGTCAGTAAAGTCATAGGAGAATTTGAAATAGATAAGATTTTTCACCAAGACTTAATTTCATTATGGAATAAGACTTCACTGTTTTCAGGTATCTCAGAGGATTATTATAAGGAATACTTTAATGGAAAAGAAAACGGATATGCTATTAAAGTTAAAAACCCCAAAAAATATAAAAATGAGTTGTGTATAAGAGAATCTTTTGGACTAAAACCACCTCAGTCTTTTGCATACATAAGATAGATTTTTATTTTACTGACCCACATGAAACAAAGCATCACCCTGATTCACAACCGCTTGATTATTAATACAAAACACAAAACCGTCATAAGGTGCTTTCATCTCTTTACAATACGTAGCAAACGTATCTGTTACAATACCTAAAACGGCTCCTTTTTTCACAGAACTTCCGTTTAACACTTGCGGTACAAACATGCCTGCGGTGGGTGCGCGTAACCATTTACGATCGGTTAAAAACGTACTTGCTTCGCGTTCTATCAGCATTGGGTCAATTTTGTCAATCATACCCACATATTTCATCACATTCAAAATACCTTGAATTCCTTCTCGGATGGCATATTCGTCAAAACGCATACTTTCGCCACCTTCAAACACAATAATCGGAATCTTCATGTCAAAAGCTGTCTTTCGAAAGGAACTATTTATCAATGACGTCGCAAAATAAAAAGGCGCATTAAAAACTTCGGCAAGTTTCTTACTTTCGGGCATTTCTTCGGTATAGCGAATTTGCGGATGATTATTGCGTTGCGCGCCACCGGTATGCAAATCAATTCCAAAATCGACTTGTGGCAACACGTTGTATGTTACTTCGTAGGCAATTCTAGCGGCAAGCGAACCTTTATTGACACCCGGAAAACTTCTATTGACATCTTTCCCATCGGGAACTTGTCGTGAAAAGTGGATAAACCCAAAAACATTCAGCAATGGCAATACAATCACAGCACCATTGTTGATCTTATAGCAGCCTTCAAAAAGCATTCTGCGGATAATTTCCACACCATTAATTTCATCGCCATGCAAACCACCTTGCACCAACAATGTTGGCCCTGGTTTTTTTGCATTATACACATAAATTGGAATTTCAATCAAGGTTCCTGTCGGTAAGCGATCAATCGGAATTTTAATCCATTTATCTTCGCCCGGTTTTACGGTTTCTCCGTGAATGGTAATGGTTTTATTTTCCGAATTTTCGAACATTCTTTTCTAAAAATTTAATAATTTCTCCCGCAACATTCACTTTCGTATGTGCTTCAATGCCTTCCAAACCCGCAGACGAATTGGCTTCAATCACCAAAGGACCACGTTTCGAGCGAATAATATCTACACCACACACAGGCAAACCTAGTACTTTTGCAGTGTGAATCGCGATTTTCTTTTCGTATTCCGTTAAGGTTACTGATGTCGTGGTGCCGCCACGATGTACATTGCTTCTAAAATCTTCGTCCGTGCTACTTCGCATCATGGCTGCCACAATTTTATTCCCCACAATATACACGCGAATATCTTGTCCGTTGGCTTCTTCAATAAACTCTTGCAGAATAATATTCACGTTCATATTATACAGCGACTCAATAATCGATTTTGCTGATTTTTTACTATCGGCAATCATCACGCCCAATCCTTGTGTCCCTTCTTGCAGTTTAATTATAATGGGCGCGCCCCCCAATAATTTTATATGTTCTTTAATATTCGATGTATCTTTTGCAAACAGTGTTTTGGGAATAGGAATTCGTTTTCGAGCCAAAATTTGCATGGTGCGCAATTTATTTCGAGAACGAATAATGCCTAGCGATTTTGCGGTTGTAAATACGCCATTCATTTCAAACTGTTTCACAATGGCAGCACCATGTCGCGTTACGGAAGTTCCAATACGCGGAATCATAGCATCAACACCATAGGTAATATTTTCAGCACCTAAATAAATTTGCGGTTTGGCTTCATCGCCCAAAATCACTGCACATTTTGTATGATCTATGATGCGGACATTGTGCCCTTTTTTAGTGGCTTCGTGGTACAATCTATTCGTGGAATAAATGCGAGCGTTGATGGAAAGAATATAAATATTCATTGGTTTATAATAACGTAAGAGTTTTTAAAAATAAGTAAACTTTCTTAGTTTGAAAGTGAACGGATATTAAAAAACCTTAAATAATTGATTGCTAAGGCATTTTTTTATAATATTTAGAGCCGTAGTAACGTTTAGTATCTATGAAAAAACTCGTATTAATTCCAATCGTACTCGTATTATTTTTTTCTTCCTGTACATCAGAAGATGATTGTTGTACGCCAAACCCAGGGGTGAATAATTTAATCATTAAGTTTAAGTTTGATGCCACACAGCAACGCTTGAATAATCTTGGACAGCCAGCCAGTATTCCTGCGGGAAATGCAGCGCAATCGCCCAATTTTAGTAAAATGAGTGCCAATTATATTGAATTCGCGCCAAGCGCAACAACCTTGTTAGGAAATGGTGAAGTTGTGTACACAGGTGCAGAAACGACACAAGGAGGCAATTTGGCAATCGATTTTCAAAATGCGCAATTTGCAGGAAATGACGAAGTATTCCTAGCAATTCCGCTGAATGAAATTGCAGTAGGAACCTACAATTGGGTGCGTGTTTCGTTGGCGTATCAAGAAGGAAGTATCAATTTTTTACAAAACGGAACCGATATCACCGGAACGTTGGCAAGTTTTGTAGGCTATAATAGTTACATCACCAATTTTGATGTC
Organism: uncultured Kordia sp.; assembly: GCA_964351775.1. Lineage (GTDB taxonomy): Bacteria > Bacteroidota > Bacteroidia > Flavobacteriales > Flavobacteriaceae > Kordia. The sequence goes on from CAYGPQ010000002.1 coordinate 14,184, forward strand.
AACGGAAGTATTTTTAGCATTAATGAAAATAAATTACAAGGTTTTTGGGTATTTGAAGCTTTAGGTTTTACCTTACAAGGACAAGCGCCAGCAGGTGCAACCACAGTGCCAAATCCGTTATTTGATTCATCGCCAGTGCCACAAGGTTCGTGTGTGGTGACAGGACAATTTGAAAACGGATTCACTATTACAGGAACTGAAATAGCCGATGTAGAAGTCACACTTTCGTTTTCTGTCAACAATAGTTTTGAATGGACAGAAATTAACGCAGACGGAAAATACGAACCAGCCATTGGCGAACAACCTGTTGATATGGGATTGAGAGGATTAATTCCAAGTGTGTCTAATTAATGGCGAGGGAACACTCCGAAAAATGAACAATTTCAACATTAAGAAAGCAACGATAGACGATATTGACCAATTACTAACAATTGTAAAACAGACGTTTATAGAAACCTATGCTGCTCAAAATAGTGAAGAAAATCTGAATTCGTATGTAAAAAATAACTTTTCCACAACAAAGTTGAAAGCTGAATTGGCAGACAAAAATGCGGAATTTTATATCGCAGAATTTGGAGGCGAGCTCATAGGGTATTTAAAAATCAACTTTGGACCGTCGCAAACAGAAATTAAAGATAAAAATGCGCTTGAAATCGAGCGAATTTATGTGCTCAATGAATTTCACGCGAAAAAAGTTGGACAAGCACTTTGCGAAAAAGCCATAGAAATTTCTAAAGCCAAAAAGCTTGAATATGTTTGGTTAGGTGTTTGGGAAAAAAATCCAAGAGCGATCCGATTTTACGAAAAAAATGGTTTTGTACAATTTGACACGCATATTTTCAAATTGGGAAATGACAAACAAACCGACTTTTTGATGAAACTTGAAATAAGTTCGAGCGTTGACTGAAAGAATATAAATAAAGTGAGTTCGACATAAGTTTCATTTAAATAAAATTTAGTCAACACTTATTATGTAAGATTTAAAATACTGAAAATCAGTTTTTTATTTTATTAAATAACGTGAGTTCGATATAAGTTTATCCAATTCTTTGAATACTATCTATGTTGATATTAGGTTTGGTTGGATAAAAGGCATAGCCTAAGTTACGGCTTCTTTTTATTTTGAAGCATAAGCGGAAAAGAGCAATTTTTAATGAGTAATTTTACGTTAGAAATGGTATTACATGAAAAAAGAAACGAAGCACCGTAGAACCAGTCTTCGGCACACTAAAAGAATATATGGGACTTAGAAAAATCAATACATTAGGAATTAAACAAGCAAATAAAGTAATGCACTTGGCTGCGATTGCCTATAACTTGAAGAAATACCTGAAATTTATCACTAAAACAGCAAAAAGTGAAGCAAGATCACTTGATTTCGTCATTTTCAAAATAAAGTCACTATTTGGTAACTATATTTTGATTTTAAGCGATGTTAATTTTACGATTCAATAGTAAAACTCAAAAGAAAGACATCCTTAAATAGGCTAAGAATTAGTCACTTTTTATACAATTATGGACTTGTGCAACGGTTACCGTTGTTGGGCACTGTACAGTATTACTAACCCCATTTTTCGATTCTTTTCTTGAAATCGGATAGATGGAACTTTGTTTTACCCTCTATTAATTTTTTACCCATTATTTTGTGTATAGTTACATCTAATAGTCTATTTCTTACTTTATAGTTTAAATTTGTTTTCATAGATGTATGATTGTTACATATATTAGAAGGACTTATATTAATAGTTACTTTGGGTTCTATTATTCCTTTACATAGTTTAATAATACTAAATTGAATTATGGTGATACCTAAATTAGATATTACTTCAGCATTATTAATACGTTTCGTTGCTTTTAATTGATTAATAGCTTCTAATAATCCATCATAAACCACTTTACGATTTTTTGATATCCGATATTCAAAATTTAATTGAGTCATTAAAGAGAGTAAACAAGTCTGCTCTAACTACAGACTTGTTTGTGTTATGCATTAATTAATGTAGTATTTAAGCTACTTTTTTTGGATTCTTTTTAAAATATTTTTTGTCTGCTTTAATTTTTGCTTCTGTTTGCTCACCAGTTTCGGCAAAATGTTTCAAGTCCATAAGTGTTTGACCAATATCCTTTTTCATTTTAGGGATAATCATCCAGCCCATGAGTATTTTAGGAATTGTAGTAATTTGTACATTAATATCTACTGCAAGCTCAGATGTGTTGACACCTCTTTTATTTACAGTAAATGTATTGACCACACTTTTCATCATTGACGGAAGCCCATCTGCGTGATAGGTATAAGTCAATTTGCTTTCATCTACCTTGTCTACAATTTCGCTGATTTCTCCCCAAGTTGAATGGCAGGTACGACCACCATTAGAATTACCCGAAACATTTTTACTAGATGAATCATTAACTGTACTAGCCCAGTCACATACTTGACCATATTTGTTCCAAAGTATATCCCAAACTTTTTCGGCCGATGCGGCGATTTGTATATTTTGTTGTATTCTCATTTTCCTTGTTTTTATTATTTGATTTCTGTTGCTGTTCTTTCTTTGGATTAAATTAATATAGAAGTGCAACAAATACATTAAAAATAAAGGCTCGCACTGCGAGCCCTTATCGAAAAAAGGTTAAAGATTATGCACCTGCGCCCATATTGGTAATCATTTCTTTCACGCTCATTGATATAAAACCCATAAACTGCTCTTCAGTCATTTGTGGGTTTTCCATAAAGGCTTCATAGTTTGACCAGTATACCACCATACACTTGTTATACCCTAAGTCTACCACTTTCCAGTTGTTTACCATCCCTTTGATAGGTACACCTTCTGTAACCGCATAGGTTAATGTTCGGTTAGTATCATCAAAACCTGTAAATTCTTCTTTGAATTTTCCTTTTCCGTCTGGTGCGTGGCAAACTCTAACACCACCTACACCTTTATTTCCAGTAAAATCTACCTTAGCAATACCCGATGAGTATTCTGCGATATTATCTAATTGTCTTAATATCGTCCAAACATCATCAGCTGATTTATCCACAACTTGGGTATACGTTAGTTTAGCATCTGCATTTTGAGCAGATACTTCAGTTGTACTCAATCCTACAAATAGAAGAGCGAATGCGAAAATTGATTTTTTAATGTTCATTTTGTTTGCGTATTTAATTAATATTTATAGTTTTTATTATCGATATTGTGATTCGGTTTCGAAAAGGCCTTCTGCTAAAGGTTTAAACGGTTCATCGAGATCAGTCATGGCGAGTTGATTAGTTAAGTTAGACATTACTTTAACTCCAATATTTGTTATGACCTCTATGGCTTGAGATTTGTCATAGCCTGCTCCATAAAATTCCTCTAATGACTTGTTCGAAACTCTTCCCTTACTTTGATATACTTCCAAAGCAAATCCACGAAGGGCATTAAACTTATCATTTGGTAGTTCACTTTCATTTCTAATTGCCTTTAAGTCTTCTTCAGCAGAACCAAAGAATGCTGCTCCAGCCATTTGATGGCCTGAAACACAATACTTGCATTTGTTCTCAACTGCGACAGCCATCTGTATGACATTGTGCTCTTCTGGTGTAAGCGTTCCGTATTGAGATAATTGTTGTTGAGATAGCCAATACGATCTCAATGCTGCTGGTGATGCACTCAATACCTTTGTTAGATTTGGAACAAATCCAAAGTTTGTTTTATACCAGTCAAACACTTCTTGTACTTCTTGCGGCTCGTTGGATGCTTCATCCATTTTAAAGCCTCTAACTGTTTCTTTCATTTTATTTACGTGCTAACTTTTTATTTTTCTTATACTGCTTTTTTATTTTTTTGAAATTCTCTTTTGTAACATTCTCTCCTGTTTTTATGTGATGTTCGACAGCAATAGCATAATCTGCAATCAGCTTCTTAAAACTGCCCTTGGCAAAAGCTCCCATAAAAGCAGGCTTAGTACGGTACTCCATAGATATTGTTAGCTTACTTTTTTGAGCGTTTATTTTTTCAACTTTGTATACTGCAAAAGTATATTTAGGATCCATTGGCATTTTCCCAGCCTGAAAAACTTGATTTTTAAATGTGTAATTGGCAGGATCATAACTAACTTGTTTTTCTTTTAAATACTTTGTTTCCTTGTCATTGAAATAGCATACGCGTTCAGAACCTTCTCCTGCCTTCAAAGAACCACTAATATATTCTGACTTAACAATTTTAGGATGAGAATTTGCTATTGCGCCATAATCTTCTCCAACAACTTGCCAAACCTTATCAGCTGGCGCATTTATGATATTCGTTACGGTAAAACTTTGTGCTTTTTTCTTTTTAACTTGTGCCGATATAGACACAGGGATAATCATTGCTACAATGAGAACACCTAATAGATTTTTAATTTTCATATCTAACTATATTTTTGTTGTTATGCTATTTTGATGCATCAGAATTTAATGTGTGACAACTTTGATGTTTTTTCGATTTTTCGCAGACAGAATTACGATTGGTTATCTTAAAATTTTATAATTTTCTTTTAGAAGGCTGTCACATTTGTAAAAAATTGCATCTAACAAATAAAAAAGACACAAATGAATAACCCATTTAATACAATATATAAAGGTGAAAAGAATGATTTGGAATTAGTTGCAGAATCTCAAGCAGGAAATAAAAATTCTCTTGAACAGCTCATTTTAAAACATCAACCTTTTGTTTATAATATAGCTTGGAAAATGGTTAGAAATCCCAATGATGCAAAAGATCTAACCCAAGAAGCTTTAATTAAAGTGGTTACGAATCTTTCAAAATTTAAAGGGAAAAGTAAGTTCACTACTTGGTGTTATCGCATAGTGCTAAACCACTTTTTAATGAGCAAAAGAAAGAAAGGCGAGCTTGTCATAACAAATTTTGATGATATGGGAATGGGATTGGATAACTCGCCTAGTATAGATATATCTGAAGAAGAACAAATCGAGAAAGAAGAACTTATTAAAGAAATGAATTTTGGTTGTATGAGTGGTATGTTGCTCTGCTTAACAAGAGAACAACGGTTAGTTTATATTATAGGTGATGTTTTTGAAGCAGATCACAACTTAGGTGCTGAAATGCTAGATATCAGCAAAGATAATTACAGAAAGCGTTTATCACGCGCACGTAATGACTTATACAATTTCATGAATAACAAGTGTGGACTAGTGAATAAAAACAATCCTTGTAGGTGCCATAAAAAAGTTACTTATGCTTTAGAATGCGGTTCAATTGATAGTAAAAATTTGCTATTTAATAGAAAGGAATATTCAAAATTTAAAGAAGTTATAAAACCATCTGCGCTTATTCTGGCAGACACAGTTGATGAAAAATATAGGGATTTGTATAAATCTTTGCCTTATAAGACAGACTTTGAAAAGAAAACATTTATCGAAGACATAATTAATAATAGTGAAATTAGCAGATTACTAAATCTAAATTAAATGTTAGGGGGTTACCATAAATCTTCAATTGTCTGGTCTTCAAAATACGATGCGTTTATTAAAAATCGGAAAATGACTGAAAGACAGTTTGTGAAATTTATGGATAAAGCATCAAAGGACATGATGATTAATAGCTAAAGCATCTACAATGTTATAGTTTTTTTAAATATATATCCCAATTGATTAATAGCAAATTGGTTAGTGGTTAGATAAGCTGAAATGAATTACTAAAAACGTTTCAGCTTTTTCTTTTTAAGCTTTTCTTCTGAAAAACCTTAAAGTTCACCAATAAATTTTAAGCTCTTTTTTATAAATCTATGAATTTAGATTTGCTGGGTTAAGCTATTGAATAGACCTTGTTTTCGTTGTATTGTGCCCAACGTATGTATATACGGAACTTTTACTAAAAGTTCCTGTTATTTCTCTTATAACCAAACCTATTTTATTTTCTAGAATTAGTTATTTTTAAAGTTATATGAATCTTAATTAAAATCAAAATCATCTAATGGGTTTTTTATGTTTTCTATACCTGTATGTGTAATATGCGTATAGATTTCGGTTGTTTTGGAACTTTGATGACCTAATATATATTGTATGTAACGTAAACTAATCCCTTTTTCAAGTAAATGTGTGGCAAAACTGTGTCGTAGTGTATGTGGTGTAACTTTTTTGGTTATTCTTGCAGCTATACAATATTTAGTTAGAAACTTTCGGATGCTAGAAGCTGTATATTTTCCTCCTTTTTGACCTTCTATTAGATATTCTTCTGGAACATATTTTTGCAATAAATTACGATCAATTTCATAGTTCTTTCAGCGATAGTAACATAACGATCTTTTTTTCCTTTACCAGCTACGATATGTATTTTCTTTTGCTCTAAATCGATGGATGATAACTTTAAATTAATAAGTTCGCTTACCCTGAGTCCACAACTATAAATTACGGTTAATATGGTTTTATGTTTTAAATTAGAAACTGTTTTAAGTAATGAAATAGTCTATTTTTGTGATAAAACGATTGGTAAGGGTTTACTTTTCTTTGGACGATCTATAAAATAGGTATGTTGTTTTCCTCCTAATACTTTTTCATAATAAAACTTTATCGCATTAATCATTTGATTTTGATAAGATTCACTAATTTCTCTTTCTTGAATTAAATACCTTAAATATGATCAAATCATTTCATTTGTAATCTCCTGAGGTTGATAGGCATAATGGTAGGTGAAGAATATGGACAAAAAATTTGAATATGTTTTGATTGTAGAGTTACTATATCGCAGTGCTTTTAATTTATCGATAACGCTACTAGGACATTTTCGGTGGTGTTCTTCTAATATATTTGACTTTACAGATTCCTTAGGTTTTGTTTTCCTTTTGTCTACATAGTCAATCAGAAAATAATCCTTCAACAGTGATTCTAATTTATCAACATTCGTTTCTGTATTCAAACTCAGGTTAAATACTGTATTTAATTGATTTGTCACCTTGCATCCTATGAATTTCACAATGATTGACACTTCTTTTACATTTTTTTGACATTAGTTAGCTAAGGTCAATTTAGTTTTACCAATACATCCAAGTGATAGATTTTCTAGCACAGCATTTGGGTTGAAACAAATCATCATAAAAATAATATAGTCGCTACTATCTCATTCAATACTAATATATAGATAGTTGTGATCTAACAAACTCAAATCATGCTAAAGTCTACTTTATTGCTTTTACTACTGCTCATTTCTTCTATTGCTTTCTCACAAGATAATTCTAATGAAGATCTCAAAATATTTCTCGACTGCAATAGTTGCGATCATACGTACATTAAACAAAATCTGGGCAATGTTCAATTTGTAAGAGACCAAGGTTTGAGTGATGTTCATTTATTTTTTCTTATACAGTCAAACGGAAGTGGTGGACGCTTATATGAAATTGATTTTATAGGTAAAAATAAGTTTGAAAAAATCAGCTATAAATTAGAATTCTCTACCAATACAGATATGACGAGTGACAATGTTAGAAGTGAAATTTTAAAATACATACAATTGGGTCTTGTGCGGTTTTGGATAGAAAATAAAAGTACCGCTACTATAACAGTTACGGTTCCTAGTCCAGAAAATGAAACAGAAGTGATAGAAAACGACGCTTGGAATGCTTGGGTATTCAGGCTTGGCGCTAGAGGTTATTTTAATGGAGAAGAAACCAATAAATCAAGCAATTTAGATTTTAATATTTCGGCGAAAAGAGTCACTGAGAAAAACAAATTTTCACTAAGAGCTAGTTTTGGTGAAAACAAATCCACCTTTACTTTTGATGGGAATGATATTATCGCAATTAACAACAATAAGTCTTTAAATGTAAGTGATGTTTTAAGTATCAATAGTCATTGGTCTTATGGTTTCTTCGGAGATATTGGAACGTCAACCTATCGTAATTATAAGTTGTTTTGGAGGTTTAGACCCGCTATAGAATATAACTTTTTTACGTATGAGCAATCTGCAAAAAAACAACTCATTCTATCGTATCGAAATGGATTGGTCTTTAACGATTATATAGAACGATCTGTATTTGGTGAAGATAAAGAACTCTTGTTTGAGCATACGTTTTTATTAGGCGGAAGTGTGCGTCAAGAATGGGGAAATATCAATGGAGAAGTATTCTTTAGTCAGTACTTACACGACACCACACTGAACTCTTTAGGATTCTATATGGGCGCCAATATTAGAGTGTTTAAAGGGTTCAATTTTGATATCGGAGGAAATTATAGAATTACCAGAAATCAAATCAATCTTCCTGCTGGTGATGTATCATTAGAAGAATTATTGCTTCAACAACAACAATTACAATCAGGATATAATTATTGGGTTACCATTGGCTTTAGTTATTCATTTGGATCAATTTACAATTCTATTGTGAATCCTCGATTCAATTTTTAATTAAATCGATTCTAAATAGACTTTAAAAGAATACGTAAAATTTGTAGAGCTTCTGTGTGAAGTGTATATTTGTAATACGAATAATTAATCACAATTATAATGAGCGGAATTTTAAATTCTTCGATTGGAAGAAAGTTTGCCATGGCACTTTCAGCACTCTTCCTAATGGTTTTTATCTTACAACACTTTGCAATCAATATTCTTTCAGTATTCAGTCCTGATACCTTCAATGAAGCTTCACACTTTATGGGTACATTTTGGGCGGTACAATACTTGCTGCAACCCGTTTTAATTTTCGGAGTGATTTTTCACTTTGTAATGGGATTTGTGTTAGAAATAAAAAATAACAACGCACGAAAAGTGAGTTATGCCAAAAATAATGGGAGCGCAAATTCTACTTGGATGAGTAGAAACATGATTTGGAGTGGAGGATTTATCCTAGTATTCTTAGTCATTCACATGATAGACTTTTGGGTTCATGAAATAAATGTAAAGTATGTTGTAGGTGACATGTCGGGATTTGTTGATCCTTTAGATCCAACAAGCGGATATAGATACCATGAAGAATTAGTTCATAAGTTTGAACCAATTTGGAGAGTTGCTTTATACTGTGTTGGATTTATATTCTTGGCATTACACTTATTACACGGATTTGGTTCCGCATTTCAATCGGTTGGCGCCAACAATAAATACACCAAAGCACTAAAAGGAGTGAGTAAAGTATATGCCATTGGAATTCCAGTAGGATTCATTTTTATCGCATTATTTCATCACTTTACAGGAACGCACTAAAAACGTATCAAAACTATGGCTTTAGATTCAAAAATACCTCAAGGACCACTAGCAGATAAGTGGACAAATCATAAAAATAAAATCAATCTTGTAAACCCTGCCAACAAACGTCTTATTGATGTTATTGTAGTAGGAACAGGACTCGCAGGCGGATCTGCGGCAGCTACCTTAGCTGAATTAGGATACAACGTAAAAGCATTTTGCTTTCAAGATTCTCCACGTCGTGCACACTCCATTGCAGCACAAGGAGGAATTAACGCAGCTAAAAACTATCAAGGAGACGGAGATTCAACGTATCGATTATTTTACGATACCGTAAAAGGTGGCGATTATCGTTCGCGTGAAGCGAATGTATATCGTTTGGCGGAGGTTTCTGCAAACATCATTGATCAATGTGTAGCACAAGGAGTTCCTTTTGCACGTGATTATGGAGGATTGTTAGACAATCGTTCGTTTGGTGGTGTATTAGTATCACGTACGTTTTACGCTAAAGGACAAACAGGTCAGCAATTATTATTAGGAGCATATTCTGCCATGAACCGTCAAATTGGTCGTGGAAAAATAAAAATGTACAACCGTCACGAAATGTTAGACGTTGTCATTGTTGATGGAAAAGCAAGAGGAATTATTGCACGTAACTTAGTTACAGGAGAAATAGAAAGACATTCAGCGCATGCGGTTGTATTAGGAACAGGTGGATATGGAAACGTATTCTTCTTATCAACCAATGCCATGGGAAGTAATGTAACAGCAGCTTGGAAAGCACACAAACGTGGCGCATACTTTGCAAATCCTTGTTACACACAAATTCACCCAACATGTATTCCAGTATCTGGAGATCATCAGTCAAAATTGACGTTAATGTCTGAATCATTACGTAATGATGGACGAATTTGGGTTCCAAAACACAAAAAAGATGTAGCGGCAATTCGTGAAAAATCATTGAAGCCAGTAGATATTAAAGAAGAAGATAGAGATTACTACTTAGAACGGCGTTATCCAGCCTTTGGGAATTTAGTACCACGTGATGTTGCTTCGCGCGCAGCAAAAGAACGTTGTGATGAAGGTTATGGAGTCAATGTAACAGGAGAAGCTGTATACTTAGATTTCGCTGCGGCAATTCAACGCTACGGAAAAGAGCAAGCACATGTAAAAGGATTGGATGAAAATGATGCGGTTTTAGTAAAGAAACTTGGGCAAGAAGTTATCAAAAATAAATACGGGAACTTATTCCAAATGTATTTCAAAATTGTAGATGAAGATCCTTACGAAACTCCAATGATGATTTACCCAGCGGTACATTACACCATGGGAGGAATTTGGGTAGATTACAACTTACAAACTACAGTTCCTGGATTATTTGCCATTGGAGAAGCAAACTTCTCTGATCACGGAGCAAACCGTTTAGGAGCTTCTGCATTAATGCAAGGATTAGCCGATGGATATTTTGTATTACCATACACCATTGGTGATTTCTTAGCAGATGATATTCGTACAGGAACAATCCCGACAGATTCTAAAGAATTTGAAGAAGCAGAAAATAAAGTGCGTTCTGAAATTGAACACTTAATGAATAATGGCGGAACAAAGCCAGTTGATTATTTCCACAAGAAATTAGGAAAAATAATGTGGAATAAATGTGGAATGGCGCGTAACGAAAAAGATTTAAAATCTGCTATTGAAGAAATTTCACAACTAAGAGCCGAATTCTGGAAAGATGTTCGTATCCCAGGAAGTGCAGATGAATACAATGAAGAATTAGCAAAAGCAGGTCGTGTTGCAGATTTCCTAGAATTAGGAGAATTATTTGCAAAAGATGCGTTACAAAGAGAAGAATCTGCTGGAGGACACTTTAGAGACGAATATCAAACGTCAGAAGGGGAAGCAATGCGTCGTAAAGAATTCCAATATGTTTCTGCATGGGAATATAAAGGAGAACCAAAAGATGCCGTTTTACACAAAGAAGAATTGAAGTACGAAAATATAGAAGTAAAAGAAAGAAGTTATAAATAGATTGTAGTGTTGAGACATGAGATGTTAGATGTCTAACTGCTCAATACTCAATACTCAATACTAAAATCTAAGTTTTATGAATCTTACACTCAAAATATGGCGTCAAAAAGGCGCAAACGATAAAGGGAAAATGGTTGATTATAAAATCAGCGATGTTTCTCCAGACATGTCTTTTCTTGAAATGTTAGACGTTTTAAATAGCGAACTCATTATCAAAGGAGATGAACCTGTAGCGTTTGATCATGACTGTCGTGAAGGAATTTGCGGAATGTGTTCATTATACATTAATGGAGAAGCACATGGACCTGATCGTGGCGTCACTACGTGTCAATTGCACATGCGTAAGTTTAAAGATGGTGATACGATTTACATCGAACCATTTAGAGCAAAAGCATTCCCAGTCATCAAAGATTTAGTGGTAGACAGAAGTTCTTTTGATCGCATCCAACACGCTGGAGGATTTATTTCGGTAAACACATCTGGAAATACGATTGATGCTAACACAATTCCTATCAACAAACATGATGCAGATACCGCTTTTGATGCAGCTACGTGTATCGGTTGTGGTGCTTGTGTAGCAAGTTGTAAAAACTCTAGTGCGATGTTATTTGTATCGGCAAAAGTATCTCAATTTGCATTATTACCACAAGGACAAGTAGAAGCAACAGATCGTGTATTAAACATGGTAAAGCAGATGGACGAAGAAGGATTTGGAAACTGTACCAACACAGGAGCTTGCGAAGTGGAATGTCCGAAAGGAATTTCTTTAGAAAATATTGCACGTATGAATCGTGAGTATTTAAAAGCATCTTTCAAAGGATAAAAAATTATATCTATATCTTTTTCAAAATCCCAAGTTATACGCTGCTTGGGATTTTTTATATTCATCAAAAAATTGCTATGAAACTAACAAAAATTATCCTTGTAAGTTTGCTGCTTTTTATCAGTTGTAAAAAGAAGAAAAAAGAAACACTTCAACATTCAGAAACGATTGAAACGATTTATGAATTTACCAAGACAGACTTATTGCATCATGTAGAAGCTTTGTCGTCAGATGCTTTTGAAGGACGTGAAACTGGTACTAAAGGAGCTAAAAAGGCAAAAGACTATATTATTACAGCATTTAAAAAATTAAATGTACAATCTCTGGGAGCAACCTATGAACAATTGTTTCCAATGCCAGAAACCTCTAAAATTAAGCAAGGTGAAAATATCATCGGATTGATCAAAGGCAGTTCAACACCAAATGAATACATTGTCATTTCTGCACATTACGACCATTTAGGAATTATAGATGGTGTCATTTACAATGGCGCTGATGACGATGCTTCGGGAATTAGCGCGTTGCTCGCTTTTGCAGAATACTTCAAAAAAAATCCACCGAAACATTCTGTCATTCTTGCTGCGTTTGATGCAGAAGAAAAAGGATTGGAAGGTTCGTATTTCTATGTAGAAAATCCGATCGTAAAAAAAGAGCAAATTAAGCTCAATATCAATATGGACATGATCAGCCGCAGCGAGAAAAAAGAATTGTATGTGGTTGGTCCACAACATTATCCAGACTATAAAGCTATGGTGTCAACTACCAAAACAAGCGGAAACGTGACACTAAAAATAGGTCACGAAGAATGGACATACGCAAGCGATCACACAGGGTTTCACAAAGCTGGTATTCCGTTCATTTATTTTGGTGTAGAAGATCATAAAGATTACCACAAGCCCACAGATGATTTTGAATACATTCATCCAACATTCTATAAAAATTCGGTTCAGACCATTATCAATTTTTTTAAAGAGGTAGATGTGAAAAATTTATAAAAAAATAGATTATCAAAATACAAAAGCGAGTCCTTCTTTAGGGTTCGCTTTTTTTTTGGTTTATAACAAAAAATTGTAGTTCAAAACATTTCACAAGGCGTTCAGAACATTTCAGATACGATGATGAGGTTTTCAAATTATATTTACGCCAATAACCTACTGAAAACACTCAAATCTTATGAAACAACAATTACTTTGCTTGATGTTGATGTCAAGTTTTTATTACGCAAACGCGCAAACGATCTTATTTCCAGATTCTGGTTTTGAACTTCAAGGAGCGCATACCACAAATGCAGCATCGCTATTCGCAAATACAGCTGTAACAGCTCCAGGTCCTAATCCTGCTGGGCTTGATACCGTAGTATTACCATTAGGACTAAATAGATTATTACAACCAGTTTTGGTTGATTTAGATGCTGATGGCGATTTAGATATCGTTTCTGGAGGTCAATCGCAAGAAGGAAGAATATTCTATTTTGAAAACACGGGTACAGCTACAAGTCCAAATTGGGTGCTAACTGCTTTGCCTACGATTGATGCTATTCAATATGCTCCAGGTGGAAATAATGAACTTAGATGTGAACTTATTGACATTGACGACGATGGTGATTACGATTTATTTGTTTTTGCCAGATTGGATGAGACTGGACTTACTACTAATGACATTCATTATTATGAAAATACAGGAACGGCATCAGTCCCAAACTTTGTAGATTCTACAATTCCTGGGATAGAAAATGAAAATATAGCAAACTTTCCAAGTGCTAACTTTGTAGATTTAGATAATGATATGGACTATGATATGGTAGGTATGGGAGGTGATTCTGTATCTTATTTTTTAAATACAGGAACAAAACTTGCACCTATATTTGAACGCAAATATCACTTAGAAAACCCATGGGATTTAGATTCAGGAACAGCATTGATACAAAGAAACTGGCCACATGGCGATGTATTAGTTACAGTTCCTAATTTTATTGATGTAGATGCAGATGGTGATTTTGACATGTGTTTTGGTAGAGATGGAGGTATACCTTCTTGGATAGAAAATAGTGGTACCGCTACGGCTCCAGATTTTGGAACGTATGCATTACAAAGTTTTACAGGAGATCTTAGCATAAGTATAGGTGCGTTTCCTTCCATAACATTTGGAGATGTAGATGGTGATAATATATTGGATGTTATTGCAGGAACTTTCAATCCTGGGTATTTTGCATGGTATAAAGGAATCAACAGTACGTTAAGCTTAGAAGAAGAAGCATTGTCAGTACAAATACGAGTAAGTCCAAACCCTGTAGATGATTTGTTAACGATACAATTTGAAACTGATCAAATAAATAAAACAAACATAACGATGTTTACGATTACTGGGCAAATGGTGTACAGTAGCAATAAGCTCATTCAACAGGACAGAGCTGTGAAAATTGATGTGTCCAAATTACAATCAGGATTATACTTCCTGAAAATAAAAAGTGGCAATACTAAAACTGTTGTAAAAAAAATTACGGTAAATTAATGATTTTAAAAGCTTATTGAGTAATAGAAAGGAGATTTACAGTACTAAAACGTAAATCTCCTTTTGATATATAAAAACATGTGTATTTTTGTGTAAACCCAAACGAACCATAAATAGATTTTTATGTCTATACAACCTATAAAATTATGTTTTCTAATAGCAACACTAATATGTGTTATTTCTGTAAAAGCACAACAAAATGCTTTGCAAAAAAAATACGATAGTATTGCAGAAATAATCGAAAAGACACGTGATAAAGATAGTGTGTTGCATTTATTAAATCTTCAAAAAGAACTAGCGCAAAAAGCAACTAACAAAAAACTGTTAGCCGATACAGAATATGCAATTGCGATGAAAAGTAATTATGGAGAATTGAAATCTACAGAAGGCTTTCAAAAAGCAATTGAATTATATAAAGAACTAAAAGATACGGCAGCATTGAGTAAAGCGCATGTTACGTTGGGACGCGCCTATCAATCGCAAAGCAAGTACAACGAAGCCTTCAAATCGGTAAATGAAGCCTTGAAATACGCAAAGGCACTTAACGATCAAGAATTGATGATTAATGCCTATTCGTTCCGGTCAAATATTTATGGAAATTTTTCTCAAACCGACAACGCAATCAAAGACCTAAACGAAGCACAAAAAATAGCACTGAAATACAAAGACGGTGAAAAAATAGTGCCTATTCTACAAGGAAAAAGTTTTCTCTATTATTCAAAAGGATATTACGAAGAAGGTATTGCTTCTGTAAAAGAAATGATCGCTTATTTTGATAGCAAAAACAACAAGCGAAGCGTAGTTGTGTGGCGAAACAATTTAGGAATGATGTATGCAAGTTGTAACTGTGTATCATTGGACGAGCAAAAAGAAAATATGCACGCTTCCATTGCGTTGGCGGACAGTATCAAATTTGGTTATGGAAAAGCGTATGCGTCTGTACACTTGGCAAGGGCATTAATGAAAGAAAACGCATTTGACAGTGCGTATTACCATCTCGCGAAAGCGGACAAAGGATTGCCCAAAAAAGTGAATCCAAGTTTTTTGGGGTATCTCAATCAGACCAAAGGTGATTATTGGGCAAATATTGGCAACAAGCAAAATGCCATCAAACATTTTGAAATTGCATACGAAGTTTGGGACGATCTCAATAAACTTACAGACAAAGAATATGTAGCAAAAGGACTCGCAACGCTTTACAAAGACAGCAACAAAAGCAGCAAAGCATTTTTCTATTTGGATATCGCTGCTAAAATCAAAGATTCGCTAGTCAACAAATCAAAAATTGAAAAAGAAAAAGAGTTAGAACTCACATACGCATTCGATAAAAAACAATACAAAGATAGTATTCAAAATGCGGAAGAAATGCAAGTATTGGCATTGCAAAATGAAAATGAAATTAAAGAAGAAAAGCATATTCAGCAAATTTTATTAGTACTATTCCTGTTAGCGTTAGCACTTGGAGGTTTTGCATATTACGCATATCAACGCAAAAAGAAAACTTCAAAAATACTCGACGAGAAAAATAAAATCATCGAAAAAGCTTTGCAGGAAAAACAATTACTACTCAAAGAAGTGCATCACCGAGTGAAGAATAACTTTCAAATTGTATCAAGTTTGCTCGAATTGCAAACCAAAGGGATTGAAGACGAAAAAGCATTGAGTTTAGCAAACGAAGGGAAAAACAGGGTAAAATCGATGGCGTTAATCCATCAAAAACTCTATCAAAACGAAACTGGACTGATTGATTTTGACGAGTACATTCAAATATTGGTCAAAGAATTGTCCAGTATGTATGCTTCGGAGAAAAAAGTGCAAACCAATATCAACACAGAAAATATGTATTTTGATGTGGATACGGCAATTCCATTAGGTTTAATTGTAAACGAATTGATCACAAACGCTTACAAATACGCCTTTGAAGCTGCTACGGACAATCAATTGAATATCTCCATCAATAAAGTGAATGAAGACGAATACAAACTCGTGGTATCCGACAATGGAAAAGGATTTGATGACACGCTTGATCTATCGAAAGTAAAAAGCTTAGGCTTGCGATTGGTAAGGCGATTGACCAAACAATTACAGGGCGATTTTATCTTAAAAAACGCGAATGGAGCAAGTTTTGAAATTACATTCAAGGATACAAATAGAAGAGCATTAATAGACTAAAATCGTATGAGTAAAGTTAAAATTTTAGTGGTTGAAGACGAAATTATCATCGCAGATCATATTTGTGATACCTTAGAAGATTTAGGATATGATGCGCTCGAACCTGTAATCAATTATACGGAAGCCATCGAAATGATTGAAGCTGAAAAACCAGATATTGCCATTCTAGACATTCAACTATCAGGAAGAAAAACAGGCATTGATTTGGCGGAAACCATTCGAAGTAATTACGATTTTCCTTTTATATTTTTAACTTCGAACGCGGATCCATTGACGGTTTCAGAAGCAAAAAAAGTAATGCCGCCAGCATACTTAGTAAAACCATTTACGAAAGATGAATTGTATTCTTCCATTGAAATTGCACTATTCAACTATTCCAAAAAAGTCGGAGAAATCAACGATGAGGAATTAATCATTAAAGACGCCTTTTTCATCAAAGAAAAAAATGCGTTTATCAAGCTAAAATTTGAAGACATTCTATACATTAAAAGCGAACATGTATATGCGGAAATTCAACTCAAAAACAATCAAAAACATCTCATCAGAGGAAATCTGAATCAAATTATTACCAAGCTCAGTTCAAAATTTATCCGTTTGCATCGCAGTTATATTGTCAATTTGGAATACCTCGAACAAATAGATCAAAATGCAGTGGTCATTCAAAACATAAACCTTCCAATTGGCAGAAAATACAAAGAAGCATTATTACAGAAAATCAGTTTGTTATAATAACGATGTAAACGAACTTTGTTTCCATTTTTTTTCGTTTCTTGGCGAGATATTTCTTAGATTACTATCATGCAAAACCCTATTGACTTCTACAAAGCACAAAAAAACAAATTTGAAGCCCAACTCAAAATTCAAAAGCGCAAA
The DNA here is from genome assembly GCA_964351775.1 of uncultured Kordia sp. Classification (GTDB taxonomy): domain Bacteria; phylum Bacteroidota; class Bacteroidia; order Flavobacteriales; family Flavobacteriaceae; genus Kordia. The sequence goes on from CAYGPQ010000002.1 coordinate 31,746, forward strand.
CTAAACCAATCAAGTGTGGTGCGATTGCTCGTTTTTTTAAGTATTGCTTTCGCGATATATCTCTTTTTTGGACAATGGAACTATGTCATCATTTCGTCTATTATTGGAATGGCACTCTTTCTGTTTTTAGTATTTCGTCATGCCGATTTAGTCTATCACAGCAACCAACTAAAAGCATTAATTCAGTGTAATCAATTGGAAATTGACGTACTCAATGGTGATCTTACCAAATTGCCAACAGGTGAAGAATTTCTTAATCCAGCACATGAATTTAGTTACGATATTGATCTCTTTGGAAATGCTTCATTTTTTCAATACCTAAACAGATCGACCACTCGTGAAGGAAAAAACAAACTCGCAGACTTGCTTGCGAGTAACCAAATTGATGAAATTTCCACACGACAAGAAGCTATCCAAGAACTAGCGCAAAAAGGAGATTGGCGACAACATTTTTCGGCAATTGCACTCTTAATCAAAGTTGAAACGAGCTCTAAAAGTATCACAGATTGGTTGGACAGTTACAAAAACTTCATTCCAAAAGCCATTCGGTATTTGCCAATGATTTTTTCGGTACTTTCAATAGCGGTCATCGCGTTGGCATACTTTGAAATCATTCCGTTTTTATATGTAATTCTTTGGATAGGACTTGGCTTAGGAATCACAGGGAAATTCCTCAAAAACATTAATCAACTTTCTAATCATACCAACAAAGCAAAAGATACCTTTCAGCAATACGGACAACTCTTAAATAGGATAGAAGATACCACATTTACAGCAACATTGCTCAAAGAAAAACAGCAAAACATTCACAGCGAAGTTCAAAAAGCATCCACTTTGGTTAGAGAATTCTCAAAACGAATTGATGCCTTGGACAATAGAAACAATATTTTGGTTGGAATCTTTCTAAACGGACTCTTACTGTGGGACATTTCAAAATCGTATCAAATTGAAACATGGATTGCAAAACATAGTGCAAAAGTGGCGCAATGGTTTGAAGTGGTGACGTTTTTTGATGCGTACAACAGCTTAGGAAACTTTGCGTTTAACCATCCGAAATTTGTATATCCAACCATTACGGAGCAAGGAAATCAAGTATTAAATGCCAAACAATTAGGACATCCGTTATTGCGAACCAGCAACAGAATTGACAACGATTTCAATATTGGAAACTCCGAATTCTTCATTGTTACGGGTGCAAACATGGCTGGAAAAAGCACATTTCTCCGAACGGTTTCACTAAGTATTGTCATGGCAAATACAGGATTGCCAATCTGTGCAACAAGCGCCAACTATTCGCCTATAAAACTCATTACAAGCATGCGTACGACGGATTCATTGGCAGAAGGCGCATCGTATTTCTTTTCGGAATTGCAACGCTTAAAAATGATTGTAGACAAAATTAAAGACGACACCTATTTTATCATTCTAGATGAAATCCTCAAAGGAACCAACAGTCATGACAAAGCGATGGGTTCTAAAAAAATTGTGCAAAAATTGGCTTCTCAAAACGCAGCAGGAATCATTGCGACACACGATTTAAGTTTGTGTGAATTGGAAAAAGACATCGATCAAGTCAAAAACTACTTCTTCGATGCAGAAATCATCAACGACGAATTGTTCTTTGGCTATCTGCTCAAAAAAGGAATCTGTTCCAATATGAATGCTTCGTTTTTACTAAAGAAAATGAAAATAGTAGAATAGTATACTTCTGTATTCGTTCAATAAAAATTACAAAAAACACCGAGAACAATCTGTGATAACAAGTCGTTCTCGATATCATTACATTTTAAATCGTACAAGGATTTCCATTTTCATCTTGTCCATTTCCTATGGTGTGCGTACAACGATGTTGATCTGTAAAAGCACAAATATTTGTTTGACAAAATGTTGTTGCTCCACCAACAATTGAATTTTCGTTTCCTAATCTAGAAATCTTTGACGTTTTTAAAGACAATTTTTTGCCTAAATGCTGTTTTTTCATATTAAATGATTTTAATTGTTAAAGTGTAAATGAATTACATTTTAATGGCTTAAAAAAAACATACAAACCGTAATTCGATAATTAAAGGACAAAACGGAGCGGTTTTCTAAATCAAAGCCAACAAAAAACTTACACTAAAAACTGATATGATAGCATCAAGTTTTAATGTAAGTTTCAATTTGTTAGCGTTACTTTTTTAGATTAATATCTACATGGAGTTCCATCTGGATTTAGACCATTTCCAATAGTATGAGTACAGTAAAGCGCTTCTGTAATTTCAATAGGTTCTTGAACAGTTTTACAGGTTTCAACATCCGAAATAATACACGGATTTTCTGTAAATCGAACAGCAACCGCAAGACCTCCACGAATGGTGTTGAGGTTAGACACTGCTGAAATAGTAGTTGTTCTAAGCACTAATTTTTTTTGAAAATTTTGTTTTTTCATAAGAATAAAGTTTTTGGTTATCTACTAAAAATACTGATTTTCAAGATATTCTAATGTTAAAAATAATATTTTCTTACGTAACGTACGTAATTTCGATAAAATTGAATGGTGTATCATCGAATTGGTTTTGCATAATAATTCACTAGTGTCTGATAAAACCATTTCAATTTTTTGCGAAAACTTTGCTGCAAAAGAGTTTGTAAGATGTTTCTATAAAATCATCAAGTTTTTGTGAGTAATTTTAAAGTGAAAATGGTATTAGATAGTTACGATGCTGTCTTTATTCTATAATCTAACAGCGCAGCGGTCTTAAATCTTATATCGGGCTACAGGGATAAAAATTATTCAAAAAAAGAGATAAAATTCAAAAAACCGAATTACTTTTGCAGCATCTCAAAGGGGTGCAATTTGAATTATATTCAAAACGCTGAGATTATACCCAATGAACCTGGGCAGGTAATGCTGCCAAGGGACGGATCAGATCTTTTTAAAAAGGATTTGGTATGCCGACAGTCATAGTCTGTCAATAGTATTTATCTAATTTTTAACCAAGAATAATTACCCCTTTTATTCGTAACAAAACGTATTACGAATATGAAGAATTTATTCGCTTTTTTATGCCTTTTTGTGCTGTCAGTCAGTATGCAGGCGCAGAATTTTACACTCTCAGGAACCATTTCAGATGAATCTGAAGCGCCATTGCCGAGCACTACTATTTTTGTCAAAGAAACTAGCAATGGAACTATTTCCGACATGGAAGGAAAGTACCTTTTAAAACTTCCCAAAGGAACGTATACGATTGTGGTACGCATGCCTTTACAATCGGTTGAAAAAACAGTTACCATTACGAAAGATACCGTTTTAAATTTTAGCTTAGCGAAGTCGCCAGAAGCTTTGGACGCGGTTTTAATTTCGGCGGTTCGTGTCAATGCCGATTCGCCAATCACGTATTCCAACATAGAAAAAGAGGAAATTTCCAAACGAAATTTGGGGCAAGATGTTCCGGTGTTAATGAACTTTATGCCTTCGGTAGTGACCACTTCGGATGCAGGTGCAGGCGTTGGATATACAGGAATTAGAGTGCGTGGTAGTGATGCCACACGTGTAAATGTTACCATTAACGGAATTCCATATAACGATGCGGAAAGTCAAGGAACATTTTGGGTAAATATGCCCGATTTGGCTTCGTCTACGGAAAGTATTCAGTTGCAACGTGGTGTTGGAACATCTACCAATGGATCAGGAGCTTTTGGAGCAAGTTTGAGTTTACTTACGGATGCAGTTTCAGAAAAAGCAAATGGAGAAATTTCAAACTCATTTGGAAGTTTCAATACCAGAAAACACACGGTAAAATTTAGCACAGGAAAACTAGATGAACATTTTGAATTGGCAGGACGTTTGTCAAAAATAAAATCAGATGGTTATATTGATCGTGCTTCTTCGGACTTAAGTGCCTACTTTTTGCAAGCTTCGTATGTAGATGATAATACCTTACTTAAAGCTTTGGCTTTTGGCGGACATGAAATCACCTATCAAGCTTGGAACGGAATTGATAAAGAAACCTTAGAAACCAATAGAACGTTCAATCCTTCTGGGCAATTTACAGATGAAAACGGAAATGTGCGCTTTCATGACAATGAAGTTGATAATTACCGTCAAGATCATTACCAATTTCACTGGAATCAGAAACTTTCAGAAACTTGGACAACAAATGTAGGATTAAACTATACGCAAGGTCGCGGTTTTTTTGAGCAATACAAAGAAGACGAATCGTTTGCGGAGTATGGTTTTGAAGAAATTGTGGTGAATGGAACGACCATTAATGAAACAGATTTGATCAGAAGGCGTTGGTTAGACAATGATTTTTATGTCATCAACCTAAATGCAAATTATAAAAAGGACAACTTGGATATGGATTTCGGAGCGTTCTTAGGTGTATATGATGGCGATCATTTTGGAGAAGTAATCTGGGCGCGTTTTGCAAGTGATAGCGAAATCAGAGATCGTTATTATGATGGAAATGGAAAGAAAAACGATCTAAGCTTCTTCACAAAAGCTACTATTCGTGTCAACGATAAAGTGAGCTTATTTGGAGATTTGCAATTGCGAAATGTGAGCTATAAAACTTCAGGATTAAGCTCGGATGTAGTACCTTTTACTATTGATGAAAATTATACATTTTTCAATCCAAAAGCAGGAATTAATTACAAAGTAAACAGCAATAACAGTGTATATTTTTCCTATGCGAGAGCAAATAGAGAACCAAATCGAAGTGATTTTGAAAACAACAATGCTGTAAAGCCCGAGCAATTGGACGATTTTGAATTGGGATGGCGTTGGAAAGGCGAAAACTTTACGGTAAATTCAAATGTATATTATATGTTATACAACGATCAATTGGTATTAACTGGCGCGTTGGACGATACTGGCTCACCCTTGCGAACCAATAGCGGAAAAAGCTACCGTTTGGGATTAGAAATTGAGGCAACTTTTAAATTAAGTGAGCAATTTACTCTTAGACCAAATGTAGCAATCAGCACCAATAAAAACAAAGATTTCGTGACATCACAAAACGGAAGTTTGGTCAATTTAGGAAACACAAACATTTCGTTTTCGCCAGATTTTGTGGCAGGAAATATACTGTCGTATGCACCATCAAACACTTTTCAGGTGTCTTTATTATCTAAATATGTAGGCGAGCAATATATGGGAAATATTGATTCAGAGGTTTCAAAATTAGACAGTTATTTTATCAATGACTTCCATCTAAACTATGAAATCAAAATGAATTCCATTTTTGAATCGATTACCTTTTCAGGATTGATCAATAATATTTTTGGTGTCGAATATGTCTCTAACGGATACTTCTTTACATTCGATGATACGTGGTCAACGCCAGGAACAACAACAACCATTGAAGGCGCAGGATTCTATCCGCAAGCTACTAGAAACTTCTTAGTTGGAATGACCTTGAAATTCTAGCAAATACCAATCATATTATATGCAAAAAGCGACTTGAAAAAGTCGCTTTTTTAGTTAGTCTTCAATTTTCTTAACAATTTAATATCGTCTGCTACATATTTAATGTGAGTAGAAGCGCCATTGCAATAAATATATAGATGCTGTGACTTCTCATAGAACATTTTTTCAGTTTTAGGAATCCGCTTAGCATAAATTAAATACTCTTTGTCAAGCATTAATAATGGCGATATATTGCTAAATATTCTTGAATATACTGTGATTTTCTTTTTAGATGCCCCTTTAAATTGTTCTGTGACCTCCAAAACATACCAATATTTTTGAATAGGTAAAAAATGTATCGGTTTTCCGTCTTCTCCAATATCAGAAGCTTCTAAGGTTTCTTTTCGAATAATCTCAACTACTTTTCCTGTAAACACATATTCAGAAGTCTGAAATTCTTTAAGTACAACAGGTTCCACAACCATTCCTGGATATTCAACACACAATCTATTAGAATGAATGCTATCAATGACAGCTCTTTCTCTTTGAGAAAAAACAAAGGTGGGAAGTATGATAATAAGTAGTAAAAAATGTTTCATCTAATTATTTGTGACAGTCAAGATATTTCCTGATTTAGAAATTCGATAATTCACCATTGGATAGCTGTCACTACCTTCTACAGGATTCAACAATTGACCATTTGCCAAACTATATTCATAATCTTCGCAGGCACAAGTTGCTAATACTCCATTAATAGTCATCGTAGAACAATTATTTGGCGTATGATTTGGACAACTCGCTTCCCAAGCAAAAAATTGATCTCCGGATAAATTAAACACAAAAAAACCGCGTACGCCACCACCATTTGGAATAAAAGTAGAACCGCCGGCAAAGTTTAAATTATCATACAATGGCAAGTTTAAATTAATCTGAAACTGTACCAAAGCATTTGGGATATAGGGATTGTTGTTATTTCCACCATCATCAGAATTACATGAAAACAAGCATGCAACGAAACAACATAAAATCAAAAGTCTTTTCATAAATAAGTCGTATATTTAGTCTTGCAATGTACGCAAAATCATTATTTTAAAAAGCATCATCATCAGCCACTTTAAATATTTTCTTATATTTGTATATATAAAATCCCGTGTTAGATGGGATTTTTTGTGTTCTATACTATAAGCCCATCTATTTATATTATGGATTAATGATACATCAACAGATAGAAAACGAAGAAATTATGAGTAAAGTATCTTATTATACATTAGAAGGATTAAAAAAACTAAGAGATGAGTTGGATCAACTCAAAAGTGTTGAGCGACCAAAAGCTTCACAAGCCATCGCTGAAGCACGTGATAAAGGTGATTTAAGTGAAAATGCAGAATATGATGCTGCCAAAGAAGCACAAGGATTATTAGAGATGAAAATCTCAAAAATGGAAGAGGTATTATCCACAGCGCGTGTCATTGATGAAAGTCAGTTAGACACTTCTAAAGCACTAGTGCTTTCAACGGTTCGTATCAAAAATACCACCACTGGAATGGAAGTAACGTACAAATTAGTAGCAGAAAGTGAAGCGAATTTAGCCGCAGGAAGAATTTCAGTAACCTCTCCAATTGGAAAAGGATTATTGGGGAAATCAGTGGGTGATATTGCAGAAGTGCATGTGCCAAGCGGAACCATGAAATTTGAATTGTTAGAAATTACCAGAGGGTAACAATTTTATAAAATATACATAGAAAAATCCTTTCTTACTTGTTAAAAAAGGATTTTTCTATATCTATAAGCAAGAACTTTTTTATCTTACAAAATCATACAAATTAAATGCCCATGGCTTCTATTTTCACCAAAATAGTCAACGGAGAAATTCCGTCGTACAAAATTACAGAAGATGAGCACTATTATGCGTTTTTGGATATCAATCCGAATGCAGTAGGTCACACCTTGTGTATTCCAAAACAAGAAGTTGATAAAATTTTCGATCTATCGGAAGAAGCTTATATTGGATTGATGCGTTTTTCACGAAGAGTAGCCATCGCTATTGAAAAAGCCATTCCTTGCAAACGTGTTGGGATGACGGTTATTGGCTTGGAAGTTCCGCATGCACATGTACATTTAATTCCATTGAACGAAATGGACAATATGAATTTTAAGAATAAAAAACAGCTCACACCAGCTGAATTTCAAGAAATAGTGGCAAAAATTCAAGCAGCACTTTAATTGGAAAATTATAAATGTTAAATGCTAAATTTTAAATTTCACATACCAACATACCTGCTACATTGAGCGGAGTCGAAATGAACATACCAAGAGCGAAGCAGTCTAAGAGCACAGCGATACCAAAATTCCAAGAGCGAAGCGATCTAGCGATCTAAAAGCAAAGCGAATCTAACCAACCGTCTTCAACGAAATCTGCATCGTAGTTCCTTTGCCAAGTTCCGATTTTAGTACTTTAATTTTTCCATTGTGATAATTCTCAACAATTCGTTTGGCGAGCGATAAGCCCAATCCCCAACCACGTTTTTTACTGGTAAATCCAGGTTGAAAAACCTTTTTAAAGTTTCGTTTCGGAATTCCTTTTCCGTTATCCGTAATTTCAATCTTTACATACTTATCGGTAGGAATAATTTCGATTTGCAGCGCGCCTTTTCCTTTCATAGCGTCAATGGCGTTTTTTACCATATTTTCAATAGTCCAACTATACAATTGCGCATTAATTTCAGCATACACAGGCGTTTCTGGTGCTTCAAATGTGAAGTTGACTAACTTGGAAGAACGCATCAACAAATAATCGTACGAATCTTTCGTTTCTTGTACAATATCTAAGCGTTCCAATGTTGGAACAGAACCAATTTTAGAAAAACGTTCGGTAATCGTTTGTAAACGATCAATATCTTTTTCAATCTCGATGACATATTGAGGATCAACGTTTTCTGTTTTTAAAATCTCTGCCCAACCCACTAAAGAGGAAAGCGGCGTTCCGATTTGATGTGCCGTTTCTTTCGCCATTCCTGCCCATAACTTATTCTGTTCGGATGCTTTCGAAGCACTAAAAAAGAAATAGGCAACCGCAGCAAAAAGTGCAATAATTAGCAATAACGCAAGCGGATAATATTTGAGTTTGTTTAAAGCCTCTGAATCACCATAGTATAAAGTACCTAAATTTACTTTGCGCTGTAAATCATCATCATAATAGGAAATGTTGATCGGCTTATTTTCTTTAGAAAATTGATTAACTTTTTTTCTTAAATAGGTAGAATCTTTAATTTTTTCAGCATCCATATTTTCAGCATCCAGAACATCGTCAATTGTAACGATAATTCTTGGGTTTGAAACATTACTGCTCATTACTTCTAAATTCAAACTAACGTTATCATCATTCGTAACTCCTTGACTAATTTCGGAAACTGCTAATGCAAAAATTTCCATTTTTTTTCTTTCTTCCTGTTTAAACTCTTGAAAGAAAATATAGGTATTCCATAAAATACCAGAAACAATGGCAAATGAAGCTACAATAAGTATTCGACGAATAAGAACAGATTTATTTTTAATAATCATAGAAACACTTTGAAAACACTAATATAAACGAAAACTTGTAGTTTTATTGTGTAAACGAAAAGATGTAGAAAGATTGTCTAAAATTCACAAAGATTAAATAATAGAATTCTCGTGATTCCGAACTCTTGTGTTGAGTTCTATCGAAATATGATTCGGAATGACACAAAAAGCACTTTTAATTTGGAAAACTGAATAGAGTTCAGCTTGACGCAGATAATACTTTAACATACTCATTTAACTAACTTTAAATGTAAGTTTTAACGTTATAATGACGTTTGCAAATATACTTGCTTGCTCCGCTTTTTTACACTAATTTTGTGCCACTAAAAAACAGTAAAAATGGTATCGATAGATCCGAAAGATATTCCAACGGCTAAATTGCACGGATATTTGCTAGGTGCAGTAGCGCCAAGGCCGATTGCGTTTGCAAGTACGGTGGATGCGGAAGGAAATCCAAATTTATCACCCTACAGTTTTTTTAATGTATTTAGCGCGAATCCACCCATCATGATTTTTTCGCCAGCGCGAAGAGTTCGAGATAATACGACAAAGCATACGCTTGAAAATGCAATGGCAACGAAAGAAGTGGTCATTAATGTGGTCAATCATGCGATTGTGCAGCAAATGTCATTAAGTAGTACAGAATATGCGCAAGGTGTAAATGAGTTTGAAAAAGCAGGGTTGACAATGTTGCCATCTGACAAGGTGAAACCTTTTCGTGTAGCAGAATCGCCCGTACAATTTGAATGTATCGTAAAAGAAGTTATTTCGCTTGGAAATGAAGGTGGTGCGGGAAATTTAATTATTTGTGAAGTTGTGAAATTACACATCAATGAAAACGTATTAACCGAAAGTGGTTCCATAGATCATTACAAAATTGATTTGGTTGCCAGAGCCGGCGGAAGTTTTTACAGCAGAGCGCGTGATGGATTTTTTGAAATTCCAAAACCAATTGCTACCTTGGGAATTGGTGTAGATCAAATAGCAGCACACATTCGTTTCAGTACCATTTTAACAGGAAACGATCTTGGAATTCTAGGAAATGTAGAGCAATTGCCTTCATCAGAAGAAGTTCAAGAATTTAAAAATACAACTGAAATACCAGTTTCAGAAAACAAAGAAATAAATCATACACTAGCAAAAGAATTTCTCGCTAAAGGAGATGTCGTAACTGCTTGGAAAATATTATTAGTAAAATAGATAACATGGAAGTACAAGGAAAAATTAAAATGATCGGAGAAACTCAGACATTTGGGAGTAATGGGTTTAGAAAACGTGAAGTTGTAGTAACAACGGAAGAACAATATCCACAACACATTATGGTGGAATTTGTACAAGATAAAACAGACTTATTAAACAACTTTCAAGTGGGACAGCCTGTAAAAATCAGCATCAATTTGCGTGGTAGAGAATGGGTAAATCCGCAAGGAGAAACAAAATATTTCAACTCTATTCAAGGTTGGAGAATTGAAGGCGCGCAACAAGAAGCAGCAGCAGGAATGCCGCCAATTCCACCAGCAGACGCTTTTGAACCAGCAAACGATTTCAAAGAAGAAGATCACGACGATTTGCCTTTCTAGGGAAATCAATCATTCAAAATACTCAAAACCTCGTAACAAATTCGTTAGGAGGTTTTTTGGTTTTCCATCGTTTAATTTTGAGCCGTCAGTTCGAGTGTTTTATCGGAATGTAATGTAGATAAAATGTATCGAGAACAGTTTTTAATCTTTAAGTTTAAAGGTTTATAAGTTCAATAGTTTATGTTCGTTTTGAAACACTTCAAAATTCGGTATTAATTATTTGATATTCGCTATTTAACAAAGTTCTCAATTGTACTTTTAACTTTTACATTTCGCGTTTTACATTTAATATTTCAAAGTATCAAAAAGTCTCAACTCCAAAAGCGAAAGCAGTCCAAAAGATTCTCGTGGAAGCGGGAACAAGTCTAAAAGCAAAGCGCTCTAAATAGTATGTCATAATTTTGTAAATTCACAAAAAAATCAACCCATGCAAATCACCAAAGCTATTGAAACGCTATTCAAACGTTATTTGCCTTCTCCGTTTACCATTGCGGTATTGTTAACGTTGGTAACGATTGCGCTTGCTACGATTTTCACCAAACCAGCCACACAAAACAGTGTGCACTATTTCACGAAAGTGCTATCCTATTGGGAAGATGGAATTTGGAATTCAAGCTTATTGGTATTTGCCTATCAAATGATGCTGATATTGGTCTTAGGACACGTTTTGGTGTTAAGTAAACCTGTAAATTCAATCATTCTAGCAATCACGAAATCAGTCTCAAATACAACGAATGCTGTGATTTTAGTCAGTGTTACAACGATGTTGGTTGCGTTTTTCAATTGGGGATTGGGTTTAATATTTGGAGCTATTTTAGCACGAAAAGTTGGAGAACATGCGCAGGCAAATCAAATTCCTATCAATTATCCGTTAGTAGGCGCAGCAGGGTATGTAGGTTTAATGGTTTGGCATGGCGGAATTAGTGGTTCGGCACCATCAAAAGTAGCCGAAAAAGGACATTTGCTCGAAATGATGAATGGTGTGTTAGACATCGATACGTATGGAAAAGTGCCCGAAGTCATCACGTCAAGTAGTACCATATTTAGTTGGTGGAATTTACTGCTTTTCGGAATATTGCTAATACTAATTCCTTTTGTATTGAGCATGCTCTCAAAAAAAGCAACACCCACAGAATTAGATTTGCCAAAGTATCAGTTCGATACCACCGCAAAAGAAGATTTGGAAGGTGCTGAAAAACTCGATTATTCTCCTAGGTTTACCATTCTATTTGGTGTGTTACTATTGGTTACATTTTTCATTCAATACTCAGGGAATTTAAGTTCGCTTTCGAAACTGCAAATATCGCCCAATATGCTGAATTTTTTTATGTTAGGATTGGCAATTGTACTGCATGGAAATTTTAAAAGTTTTTTAAATGCTGTGGAAGAAGCCATCAAAGGAACTTCGGGGATTTTAATTCAATTTCCATTATATTTTGGAATTATGGGTATTATGAAAAGTTCAGGTATGGTCGGAATGATTTCTGATAGTTTTGTGTCTGTGGCAACCGAAACAACTTTGCCAATCTTTACATTTTTAAGTGCAGGATTGGTTAATATATTTGTGCCAAGTGGTGGTGGACAATGGGCAATACAAGGTCCGATAGTCATAAAATCAGCCTTAGAATTAGGGGTTCCGTTGCAAAAAGCAATCATGGCCTTGGCGTATGGAGATCAAATTACCAATATGCTACAACCATTTTGGGCATTGCCATTGTTGGGTATAACAAAACTGAAAGCAAAAGAAATTCTACCCTATACTATTATATTAATGTTAGTAGGTTCGGCAGTATATATTTTAGGCTTATTATTACTATAAAAAAAGTCCCGAAAACGGGACTTACTATTGTGGTTTTAGGCTTTAATCTTAGTACACTAATTCAAAAAGCAATGATGAAAATAAGCAGTTATATGTATTAAGACTAATTACAAATTTGGCAAAAAAATACTAAAAATCAAAGCATTAAGTTAGCTTTTCTTTGAGAACTGATACGATAGTAATAAAAAAATGTACTTTTTAACAGATGAAATAGTGTTTCCCCCAATAGCAGAAACTACGGCAGAAGGTATTCTAGCGATCGGTGGCGACTTACAACCAGCACGATTATTATTAGCATACAAAAACGGAATTTTTCCTTGGTATAATGATGACGAACCCATTATTTGGTGGTCACCCGATCCGAGAATGGTGTTGTTTCCAAACGATTTAAAAGTATCTAAAAGTATGAAACAATTGCTTCGTCGTGAAACGTTCACCGTTACCTTCAACACTGCTTTTGAACGTGTGATTCAAGCTTGTGCGCTTATCAAACGTCCTGGACAAAATGATACTTGGATTACCAATGAAATGGAAGAAGCATATATAGAATTGCACAAAATGGGGCATGCGATTTCTGTGGAGGTTTGGCGGAATGAAAAATTGGTGGGCGGCGTTTATGGAATCGATTTAGGCCATGTTTTTTGTGGCGAAAGCATGTTTAGTCTTGAAAGTAATGCGAGTAAATATGGTTTTATTCATTTAGTTGAAAAGTTGAAAGCCAATGGTTGTCAACTCATAGATTGTCAAATGTATACCGATCATTTGGCGAGTTTGGGCGCGTATGAAGTGCCGCGAGAAGTGTTTTTATCGTATTTATGATTTTTTAAAAATTAAACGATTTAAAGATTGAAGCATTAAAAAACTCATCAATCTTTTACATCATACAAGTGTAATTAAATCTTTAAAATTATAGACTAGTCGTATCATTTTTCAATTTCCTCATAAAATTTTTGATCATATATTGAATAAATTTCATAGAGAAAAAAGATGAAAAGAGACAAGCAATTCTGATCGAATTTATCATAGAATCAAAAGACATATCAATTCCTTTGTTAATTTTTAAATATACGACGAGTTGAGTAAATACAGCCATGTACAGGCGTACAAAAAAGCAGAATATAAAAGTTAAAATTAAGTTGAAAAAAAAGATTTCATAAGCTATGAGTAGCATAAGATGAAAAAAGTTACATTACCAAATTACCAAATTGGCACATTATCAAATCGCCAAATCATTAAATCTTCAAAACAACAGACGTCAACACAAATAAAATTTCTCGTGTCGTATTGTTAAAATCTTCAAATCGATATTCCAAACCTGTTTGAAACTGTAAGTTTTTCGTCCATTGCCAACCAATTTGCGCCGTAAAACGTTGGTCTAGCTGAGGCAATTCTGCGGAAGCGACACTTAACAACAATTCAGTATTTGCGACAAAATAGGGCTCACCAAGATCTAGTTTTTCGCCTTGTAGTGGGAAATCCATCGTAAATCTGTAGCGGAAACGATGTATGATATGTTCAGTCGTAATGCGTTGTTCTGTTCGAAAACGATGTCCAAAACGAATCACATTTGGTCGATTCACATAATTATATTGTTGCGTCAATCGAAGTTCATTACAGCTGTCTTCAAAATTTTCCCGAAAGCGATACATAATTCCAGCACTCAAACTGTGATTGGAGTTGAAACTATAGGTAGAAAAGTGAATCAGCTCCAACTGTCGCATCGTAAATTCAAATTCATCATCACGATAGACGTAGTTTCGAGCTTTTGTAGCAAAGTTGACTTTATACGTATCATTTACCGTATGATTTACCGAAAAAGAAGGTTCAAAAAAAGTTGTAAAATCATTTTGAGCTTGCACTGAATACGAACAGAGAACTATTGCGAAAGCAGTAAAAAATCTAGTATAAAATGTGATCATACGAGCCTTGAATAATAGTTCTTGACAACTCAAAATCACCTTCTTTTGTAAAGGTAATTTCGATAAAATAACGTTCTTTTCCCGTTTTGACTTCTGCAATGATTTCGTAAAAAAGCGTTTCTGTTTTTGTTCCTGAAAACGAATCTTTTACAATAGTTTCTGCGTCTATATTGTTTGTATTTCGGTATTGAAGCTGGATTTTTTTGATGCGAAACGAAGAATATTTGCCATATAAATACTTCTTTATTTTTTCGAAAGTTTTTGGCACAATATCTTTTTGCTTGATCGTTATTTCCACATCTTCTAAAACACCTTTTTTGCTAAACTCAATACTGTACTTTTTTCCGTTATATTTCAGCTTGATTTCGTAACTGACTTTGGTGCTATCTAGCTCTTTGTAATACTTTACTTTTTTGATTTTTTTTGGCAAGGTTTTGTCTAACAATTCAAGTGCATTGCTAGGAAACTCTTTCTTTTCTATGCGTGCTTCTTTCTCGTGTTTATACGAGTTTTGTGCTGTACAAATGAATGAACAACATACGAATGTGAGTAAAAAAACTTGCTTTATAATCATTTTTTTAGTGCTGCATATCGAAAACAATCGGTTGTATGGTCATTTACCATTCCTGTGGCTTGCATGTGTGCATAGATTACGGTAGAACCTACAAATTTAAAACCTCTTTTCTTCAAATCTTTGCTTAATGTATCGGATAATTCAGTAGTTGCAGGAACTTCTGTGCTTTTTTTAAACACGTTCTGAATGGGTTTTCCGTTTGTAAATTGCCACATATATTTAGAAAAACTACCAAATTCTTCTTGCACTTTTAGAAAAGCTTGCGCATTGATAATGGCAGATTTTATTTTGAGTTTATTTCGAATAATGCCAGTATCTTCCAATAAACTAGTGTATTTGTCTTCGCCGTAATTGGCTATTTTTTTATAGTCGAAATTGTCAAATGCCTTTCGGAAATTTTCCCGCTTTCGCAGAATGGTAATCCAACTCAAACCTGCTTGAAACGTTTCTAAAATTAAAAACTCAAATAAGGTTTCATCATCATATACCGGAACGCCCCATTCTTCATCGTGATATGCCATATATAGCGGATCATTTCCGCACCAAGTACATCTTCTTTTCTCTGAAAACTCCATTTTTTTAGGTTTAAATTAATCTATGATAAACATCATACAGCATTTCTGAATCGTTTTGTAAATTTACGAAGCTAAATAGGAACGACAAAACATGCTTGGTAAAATCATACCTGTAAGTTTTTCCTAAAACAGCGACTGAATTTTTGTAAAAATTAATAAAAAATGATCACAACAGATATCACCATAAAAAATATTATTTCGGAGAGTTTATCGAAAGCAACTTCATATCAAACCTATAGAACCTTAGTTCAAGAGTTGGTTGCCGAAGGAAAATCAACAGGCGAAGCACAAACCGAAGCCTTATCCAATTATTCAATGTTGAATGATAAACGCATGAAACGGTTAGACAAAACTACTAAGCTAACCGAAGAAGCTATAGCGAAAATTAAATCGTATGATGGCGATGTTACATGGTTAGTGTTGACCGAAAGTTGGTGCGGCGACGCTGCGCAAACTATGCCAGTTATCAATAAAGTGGCAGAATTGAACGATAAAATAACACTAAAAATAGTGTTGAGAGATGAAAATGAAGCGCTGATGAATGAATTTCTAACGAATGGCGGAAAATCCATTCCGAAGTTAATTGCAATTGATAACACTTCAGGAAATGTACTTGGAGATTGGGGCCCAAGACCTACAAAAGCAACTCAATTGGTGAACGATTATAAAGCCGAGCATGGAACGTTAACGCCAGAATTTAAGCAAGATTTGCAGGTTTGGTATAACAAAGACAAAGGACAGAATACTGTGGATGATTTATTGCAACTTGTATAATTTATTGAAAGATTAAATAATTAAAGGATTGAAATATTGAAAAAATGTTTGAATCCTTTTTTTTTATGTCATTCCTGCGAAGGCAGGAATCTATATCGTAATTGAGTGGATTCCGCATCAAGTGCGGAATGACAAGTATTTACAATTTGTTTCTAAAGTAATCTGAATATAATACACTGAGCGGAGTCGAAGCAAACTCAATACTAACAGCTCAATTCTCACTACTAATCAACTCTCAGGCTTTCTCCAAATTCGTCAGGGGAAATGGCATTTTTGACATCAAAATCACCAATTTTTGTCCGACGCAAAGCAGATAAATGCGCGCCAGAATGCAATGCTTTTCCAAAATCGTGCGCCAGTGAGCGAATGTAAGTGCCTTTGCTGCAAACGACTCTAAAATCGATTTCAGGTAGTGAAATTCGGGTGATTTCAAATTCATGAATGGTCACTTTTCTTGATTCAACTTCGATGGTTTCGCCAGCTCTTGCCAATTTATACATACGCTGACCGTCTACTTTTAATGCAGAAAAAACAGGTGGAAATTGATCAATTTCTCCAAAAAAATCTAAACTCGTTTCATAAATGAGTTTTTCGGTAATATGTGCTGTTGGAAATTCTTCGTTGATTTCACTTTCCAAATCGTACGAAGGTGTTGTGCCACCAACCGTAAATGTTCCGGTGTATTCTTTAAGTTGACCTTGAAATTCGGTAATTTTTTTTGTGTCTTTTCCAATGCAAATTATTAGCAATCCAGTTGCTAATGGATCTAATGTTCCTGCATGTCCAACTTTTAATTTTCGGAGTTTAAAGCGTGATTTGAGCGCTAGTTTTATTTTGTTCACTGCTTGAAACGAAGACCATTTTAATGGTTTATCTATCAGTAAGGTTTGTCCAGCTTGGAATTCTTCAACCGTTTTCATTAAAAATATTTTTGAAATCCTACGTATCCAATTGCGATCAATCCGATAACTAAACAGTAGATAGCGAAATAAGTAAGTTTACTTTTCTTCACGAGATTTATCATCCAAGTACAGGCAAATAATCCAGCGATAAATGCGGCAAGAAATCCAGCAGAAAGTGGAATCATCTGAGCACTTTCAAACGTAAGTTCACCACCTAAAATTACTTTACCAATTTTTCCGAAAATTAATGGAACTACCATTATAAAAGAAAAACGTGCAGCTTTTGTTTTGTCATTTCCAAGCAATACCGACGTAGAAATGGTAGCGCCCGAACGTGAAATTCCTGGCAACATTGCTACAGCTTGTGCAATTCCAATGACAATTGCGTTCGTGTAGCTTACTTTTTTGTTGGTGTTTTTAGCTTTGTCGGCAAAGTAGAGTAAAATTGCGGTTATAATTAGCATGCAACCGACTAACAATATGTTTCCTTTAAATAAGGCTTCGAGTTGGTCTTCGTATAAAATTCCAATCAATGCCGCTGGAATCATAGAAATGATCACTTTTGCCGCAAATTTTGATTCTTCATTCCATTTGAATTGAAAAATTCCTTTGAGCAATTCTAAAATATCTTTTCTGAAAACAACAATCGTACTTAAAGCTGTTGCAAAATGCACAACTACCGTAAAAAGTAAGCTTTCTTTGGGAACAGAATTTTCACCTAAAATTACTTTTCCCAATTCTAAATGTCCACTCGATGAAACAGGTAAAAACTCTGTTAATCCTTGAATAATTCCAAGAATAATTGCATTGATTATATCCATGAATTAAGAATCTGGATTCAACAATATTGCGTATACTTCAATAGCAAATCCAGCGATGACAAGCATTGGTGCAATATGTATTCTTCGGGTGCTAAAAACCGCTTCGTTAAATACATTTGGATCATCGCTTGCGCCACCACCCATAAGGATAAATCCTAAGGCAATGACCGCCAATCCGATAAACATAAATAGATAGTTTTTCTTCCCGAAAACAAATCCTTGTTGCGGTTGTGGAGTATTTTTTGGAGCAGTGTTGCTGCTTTCTGACTTTTTATTTTTCATGTACGCTCAAAATTTACAGTTCCCAACCGAAACATACACTGGCTAAAAGTACATTTTTAGAACTCGCTGTATACAACGGTTGTACCTTTTTCCATTCTTGAAATATGCGGAACAATTCCGTCAGGACTGACAATTGTCCATCGGTTTGGGCAGTACAAAGTAACGGTTTTATTTAAAACTTTTGAACTTAATTGCGCTAAATTTACACCTTTCTCCAAGCCACGATTGATGTAGTAATAATGACTGTCGTTTTCGAGTCGAATTTGGATGTTATTTGAAGTTCCTTCTTCAATAGAAACTATTTTACCTGAAATGAGTACACAATCATCCGAATTTACTGTGGTTACTGGCTTGAATGAGTATGCTAAAAATACAACGAATGCGATGCCTAAAAATATAAATGTGAATCTTTTCATGATCTATAATTTTTAAAATTAAAATGTCTTTTTTATCACGTAAATATTTTCATCATAAATGGTGGTTTGGACTTGTTGTTGTAAATATAACTCAATAAACTCCTAATTATTTTGTAATGAATGGTTAAAGTCTGTTAATGTTTTGGGTTTATGATACTTAAAATTTCCATACAGCGATCTTCTGCTTACCGTACTACTTTTTCATTTCACAATTTCACCCAACAATTGAAACATCCCAGTCAATTTCATGCCTATCACCAAATCCGAAAAGCGCCTATTTTTTTGATTGATAAACATATCAATGGTAAAAAAGTCTTCAATTTCGGGGTTATTAATCAGTCGGATTTTCAATATATAACCACTATGTTTTGAGTTGTCAAAATACTTGGCTTCTTCAATTCCTTCCAAAATTCCAACAAAATCAAAACAACCAAATTCAGCCGATTCCTGACTTGGCATATACATGCAAAAATCGTCACTAAACTTTACATCGCCTTTTCCTTCTTTTTCATCCGAAGGAATATCTAACACATATAAAATGGCAGATAAGCGCACACGATGGAACTTGTTTTCCAAATATTTTTTTCTATTAAAAGCATAATCCGTAGCGTAATAACGAACGGCAAACGTATCACGTCCTTTTCCATACACAATCGCTTCCAAGTTATTGGAGTTTTCCCATTCATCAATTTGTGAATGTTCTATAGGAATTGCGTAGTTGGTTTGCACCGTTGGAAACGAAGTTCTCATCTGTTCGTGCTCACTTACAGCACGTAACGTCAATCGATCAAAAGTCAATTCTTGTACACTTACGCCTTCATCATTTTTTAAAGAAACACCTTCTTCTTGAGCGAATGCGATATATTCATACAATTCCGTTGGCGAACTACTTCTGAAATATTCAAAACCTAACATTCCGCCCCAAAAATCGCCCACTTTTCCATTATTTACCGTTTTTATGGTAATTCCGGCTTTGTTGACCATCATTTTGGGTTCGCGCGCTATACGTTCTTGAAAATAATCTTTTCCTTCCGTTAATTCTGTTTTTAAAACTTGTCTATATTCTTCACTCGTAACGTCAGTCATGGGACCAATAGAAAAACCATCATCTTCAAATTCGTAAGGAATCGCAATCGTTTTACCAAAACCGTTTTTATCTTTTAGAATGATAGAAACTGCTGTTGGTTCTTGATCATCATTTGCAGCAGTATGATTTTGATCGTTATCAAACAAGGAATGATAATATATGGCGTACGAATTGATAGTGTTTTTAGCCAATCGCGAAGTAAATTCCGCTTTCATCGCAGTGATTACTTCTTCCACAGAAAGCATATAACTTTCATCCTTTGTGACATACAAATAGCCGATAATTTCGCCATTAGATTTTTCATACGCGGCAATGGGTGCATAGTTTCCATTCGCCATCATATTGACAAACAGCTTGGTATATTCGTTATATTTTGAAACTACGTTATAAACTTCGGAAGGTTCTGTATGTGAAGAATGTTGTGCGTTGGCAGTTTTTTTACGTTTAAAAAAATCAAAAAATCCCATAGATGTGAAAAATTAATGCTTCGACTTCACTCAGTATAATTTAAAAATCCAAGGAGTCTAACAAAGTCTAAATAGTCTAAAATTCTAATAATACAATTGATCTGTACGCAAATTCAAGAAACGTTGTGTTGCTAAAAAACTGCTGATAAGTGTAATAAAAATGCCAATCACTAAAATTCCAGCAAACACAATCCCTATCAACATTTTATCGCTGGTAAGTTGTAAATCTGGTACTGATTTATTGGCGTAATACAATGCGCCCGCCATTCCAGCCAAGGCTAAAATTGCAGCAATAATTCCCATTTTTACACTATTCCAAATAAAAGGTTTGCGAATAAATCCTTTCGTAGCGCCCACCATTTGCATGGTTTTGATAGTGAATCGTTTTGCGTAGACTGACAATCGAATCGAGCTATTAATCAACAAGGCAGCCACAATCGCAAAGAAAATACAGGCAATTAAAATTCCGAGTCCAATAGTTTTAATATTAGCATTCAATTTAGAAACCAACGGTTTATCAAACGAAACTTCTGCTACAAAATTCTTTTCAGAAATTTCAGCAGCAATTGCTTCCAACTTTACACTATCAACAAACGCAGCATTCAAATACACATCGAGCGAATTCAACAATGGATTTTCGCCTAAATATTCAACAAAATCTTCACCAATATCTGCGGTCAAATTTGCCGCAGCGGTTTCCTTTGATACAAAATCGGCTGACTTTGTATACTCCGCCAGCGCTAAGGTTTTTTGCAACTGTTGAATCTCGACATCTTTTGCGCTATCTTTCAAATAGACCGTTAGTGCGATTTTCTCCTTATAATAATCCGCTACTTTTTTTGTATTCAACACCAATAAACCCAATATTCCAAGTAGAAAAAGTACCAACGTAGTACTTAATACAACCGAAAAATACGAAGAAATCAATCGTTTTTTTTGATACTTTTCAAAAGAAGAACTCATAAAATAGTGCATTAGTTTGGTAAAACTATAAAATAAAATTCAGAACTCGTCAGTTCGAGTGTTTTATCGTAATGAATATGTAGATAAAATGTATCGAGAACAAATTTGAAACTAAAAGGACATCTTAAACGTACATTCATGCTACATAAGCATTTCTCGATATTCATACAGAGCTTGTCGAAGTACAAAATTCTATCGAATTTCACTCGAAATGAGGTTTCGTATAAGTTTTAAATAAAATTTCAAATGCAAAACTCAAAATAACAAATGTAAAAGTAACTTCCCGCAACCCAAAAACAAACAACTAAAAACTAGCAACAAGCAACCAAATCAACAAAACTTTTGTCATTCATACAATAACAGTTAAATTTGCGCTTCTTAAAAAAGATCAAAATGAAGTACAATTTCAACGAAATTGAAGCCAAATGGCAAAAATATTGGGCAGAAAACGGAACTTTTCACGCGGAAAACAACTCCGAAAAACCAAAATATTACGTGCTCGACATGTTTCCATATCCATCAGGAGCCGGATTACACGTCGGTCATCCACTAGGCTACATTGCTTCAGACATTTACGCGCGGTACAAGCGTCACAAAGGATTCAACGTTTTGCATCCGCAAGGATATGATAGTTTCGGATTGCCCGCAGAACAATATGCAATTCAAACAGGACAGCATCCAAGAGATACAACTGAAATAAATATTGAAGGTTGTTTAGATAATAAAGGAAACATTTTAAGCAAGTATGTAAACTCAGATGGAACTATAAAAAATGCTGCCTTAATTGAAAAGAATAAAAAGGTTTCTATTGATGATGAAAATTATCAAAAAAATATTATTAAAGGATATAGAAAGCAATTAGATAAAATAGGTTTCTCGTTCGATTGGAGTAGAGAAGTTCGTACGTCAGATCCTGCGTATTACAAGTGGACGCAATGGATTTTCATCGAACTATTCAATTCTTGGTATAACATTGAAACGGACAAAGCCGAACATATTGATACGTTGATCGCGAAATTTGCCAAATCAGGAAATGGAGATGTAAAAGCAATTTGTGATGATGATATCGCTGTTTTCACTTCCGTAGAATGGACTCGGTACGACTCGAAGACGCAACAAGAAATACTACTAAAATACAGATTAACATACTTAGCAGAAACAGAAGTCAATTGGTGTCCGGCTTTAGGAACGGTTTTGGCAAATGACGAAATCATAAATGGTGTTTCAGAACGTGGTGGACATCCTGTTGTTCGTAAAAAAATGACACAATGGAGCATGCGAATTTCTGCGTATGCACAACGCATGTTAGACGGTTTAGAAACGATTGATTGGCCACAACCTTTAAAAGACTCACAAACCAACTGGATTGGTCGCTCGCAAGGTGCAATGGTGAGTTTTAAAGTGGATGGACACGATGAAAAGATTGACGTTTTTACCACACGACCAGATACAATTTATGGTGTAAGTTTCATGACGTTGGCACCTGAACACGAATTAGTAGCAAAAATAACCACTGCCGATCAAAAAGAAGCGGTAGAAACCTATAAAGATGCGACTTCCAAACGTAGCGAACGCGAACGTATGGCAGATGTAAAAACCATTTCAGGTGTATTTACAGGCGCGTACGCATTACATCCGTTTACAGGGGAAAAAGTGCAAATTTGGATTGGCGATTACGTATTGGCAAGTTACGGAACAGGTGCTGTCATGGCAGTTCCATGTGGCGATCAACGTGATTATGACTTTGCGAACCACTTTGGTTTAGATATTCCGAATATTTTTGAAAACGTTGATATTTCGGAAGAAGCATACAGCGACAAAGAAAATTCGGTGATTGCAAACTCAGATTTCCTAAACGGTTTGCCGTACAAAAAAGCGATGAAAACCGTCATTTACGAAATGGAAAAACGCGGTATTGGAAAAGGGAAAATCAACTATCGTTTGCGCGATGCGGTTTTCTCGCGTCAGCGCTATTGGGGCGAACCATTTCCAGTATATTATGTGGATGGAATGCCACAAATGATTGACGTACAACATTTGCCAATTACCTTACCAGAAGTGGAAAAATACTTACCCACCGAAACAGGCGAACCACCATTAGGAAACGCAGATGTTTGGGCTTGGGATACCAATACAAATACCATAGTTTCTAATGACTTACTTGTCACTTCGAGCGCAGTCGAGAAGGAAGACAACGGAATTTACCCACTAGAACTCAACACCATGCCAGGTTGGGCAGGAAGTTCGTGGTATTTTTTCCGATATATGGAAAAAGAATTGCGAAAAGATAGTTTTGCAAGTGTAGACGCTTTAAAATATTGGGGAAATGTAGATTTATACATTGGTGGAAGCGAACACGCCACAGGACATTTACTATACGCACGTTTTTGGACGAAATTCTTAAAAGACCGAGGGTTTGTCAATGTGGAAGAACCTTTCAAGAAATTGATTAACCAAGGAATGATTTTGGGGACGAGTGCTTTTGTGAATAGACTTTATACAATTCCACTTTCAGGAAAAAAATCTACTGGTAATTTTGAAGATTCAGCAAGTAGAGAGTTTTTCTCTTCAATTTATATAAGTAAAGACATAGTTGATCAAATCAATAATGATTCGCTTAATGTGGAATTACTTAAAAAAATTAACGATTTATTAAAAGAACAGATAATAGAAGCTAATCTAAAGATAACTGAAGGAGAAACTAAATATACTCAGCATGTTGATTTTAGATTCATTCCTTATCATGTTGATGTTTCATCTGTAAATGCTTCCGATGAATTAGATATCGAATCTTTTAGAAATTGGCGTGAAGATTATAAAGATGCTATTTTCATAGGTGAGAACGGAGAAATCATTGAAGGAGATAATGATGTTTATAAAGTAGGTCGCGAAGTCGAAAAAATGTCGAAATCGAAATACAATGTGGTAAATCCTGATGAAATTTGTGAAGAATATGGGGCTGATAGTTTGCGTTTATTTGAAATGTTTCTCGGACCATTAGAACAAGCAAAACCCTGGAATACGGCAGGAATTTCAGGAGTTTTCAGCTTTTTAAAGAAACTTTGGAAACTATATATTGACGACAACGGACTGAAAGTAACAGACGCTGCGCCAACGAAAGATAACTTAAAAACCTTGCACAAAACCATCAAAAAGGTAGAAGAAGACATTGAAAACTTCTCGTTTAATACCTCGGTGAGTACGTTTATGATTTGTGTGAACGAATTGACAGCGCAAAAATGTTCTAGCAGAGAAATTCTAACACCGTTAACGATCTTGATGTCGCCGTATGCGCCGCATATTGCAGAAGAATTGTGGGAACGTTTGGGCAATACGAGTTCCATCGCGACAGCGGAATTCCCACTATTTGATGCGAAACATTTGGTAGAAAGCTCCAAAGAATATCCAGTTTCGTTCAACGGAAAAACACGTTTCAAAATAGAGTTATCATTAGACCTTTCGAAAGAGGAAATAGAAAAAATCATCCTCGAAGACGAACGTACAAAAACACAATTAGACGGAAGAACTCCTAAAAAAGTAATTGTAGTTCCGGGAAAAATCATTAATATCGTAGGATAAAATTCTACTTAAGAAACTCAGTATGAAAAAAATAGTCTTTTTACTAGCGGTTATATGTATGTCTTCATGTATGGCACAAAAACAGCAGAAAGAGCGTGCAAATAAAAATGCGGAAGACAAAGAATTTCCAACTACGTATGCGTTTCCCAAAGAATATGTTGGTACGTATGCAGGAAACTTAAATGTAGCAGACGCTTCTGGCGTGTTGCAAAATGTGCCGATGGAAATAATTATTGCGCCAACAGAAGACCCTAAAAAGTTTTCATATACACTTGCATATATTGTAAGTAAGAAAAGAGATGAGCGTGAGTATACATTAATTGTGGTTGATCCTGAAAAAGGATGGTACGATTTAGATGAAAATAATGGCATTGTATTGAGAGCAAATTACATGCGACAAACCTTATTTAGTACGTTTGAAGTCAATAATAGAATCCTAAATAGTAGTGTAGAGTTTAAAAATGATGGACGTGTATTATTTAATATCATTGTGACTGAAAAAGCAAATCCGAGACAAACGGGAGATGAAAAAAGACCCGTAACGAGTTACCATGCTACCGTCATTCAAAAAGCGGCACTACGAAAAGTAGAGCGCGAATAACAACTGACAAAAATTCAGCTATTTAATAACCTCGCTCATTTGGCGAGGTTTTTGTATTTTAGAGAATATATAAAATAAAAAAAATATGTTTTCAAGTGGATATATGCTATTAGCGGGCGCAATAATGTTAATCAGTATGTTTGTGAGTTCCAAACTCAAAAGCAAATTTGCACAGTATTCTAAAGTGCAATTACGCAATGGCATGAGCGGCGCAGAGATTGCAAAAAAAATGCTCTCCGATCACGGAATCAGAGATGTAAAAGTGATCTCAACACCGGGAATGTTAACCGATCATTACAATCCTCAAAACAAAACGGTGAATTTAAGTGAAGGTGTTTTTAATCAGCGAAATGCCGCCGCCGCCGCCGTTGCTGCACATGAAGTTGGACATGCAGTACAGCATGCAAAGGCGTATAAGTGGTTGCAAATGCGATCGAAGTTAGTGCCAATAGTAAGTATTGCCTCTAAATTTTCGCAATGGGTTATCTTTGGTGGAATTGCCTTAATGGCGAGTCAAGGAGCTGGATTAGGGCAAAATATATTAATTATTGGATTGATTATGTTTGCTACTGGAACCGCTTTTAGCTTTGTAACACTTCCTGTAGAATATGACGCAAGTAACAGAGCGTTGCTTTGGTTGAAAAATAAAAACATGGTGTCGCAAGAAGAATTTGCAGGTGCACAAGACGCGCTAAAATGGGCAGCACGAACGTATGTGGTTGCCGCGCTTGGTTCACTCGCAACTTTATTATACTTCATGAAATATTTGAATAGGAGATAGCTTCTAAATGAGAAATATAAAAAATCCGAATGTTGTAGCATTCGGATTTTTTTAGTTTGTTTATTTTTTAAACCTTAATCTGTCGATCAATTTGTTGATTTAGTGAAATAAACGTTTCTGTGCGTGAAACGCCTTTGATCGCTTGAATTTTATGATTTAAAATGTGCATCAGATGTTCGTTGTCTTTACAGAGAATTTTAATCAAAAGTGACCAATTTCCGGTGGTATAATGACTTTCCATCACTTCAGGAATTTGCTCCAATTCTTTTACTGCATCCGGATTTCGCATGGCTTTGTCCAAATACACGCCAATAAACGCCATCGTTTTATAGCCTAATATTTTTGGGTTGATGACAAATTTTGAACCTACAATTAATTTAGCATCTTCCAGTTTTCGCAAACGTTGATGTACGGCTGCACCCGAAATTCCAATCGTTCGTGCAATGCTCAAAATAGGAGTACGAGCGTCTTCCATAAGCGCACGAAGAATTTGCTTGTCAATTCCGTCAATTTCGATTTGTTGATTAATCACTTTCATAAGTGCTAAAAATTTTAGATAAATACGTAGCGTCACTTTGAGTAAAATGCTATCATTTTGACTAAAAAAGGATAGCATTATGTATCGAGAAGTCACTAGTCATGTATCAAATGAAAGTCAAAATTAGATGTTTTTATTCAAATTTTAATCGAAAAACAAGTATTAAAACAAAATTGACAGTTTTTATGAAGATTCACTTTAGAATTGAAAAAAACATCAATCAAAAATCGTTAATCGTAATTCAAAAGTCATCTTACATATTTGCAGGATCATAGCCAAAATACGGAACTTCTATTTCGTGAAAAGCAATGCCATGTTTTTCTAATTCTTTTAAAATAGGCATGTACACTTCTTTCATAATGGGTAATTGAACTCCAGGCGTTGTAATTTCGCCATTTAATATTTTTAACGCAGCGATTGCGACTGGTAAACCCACCGTTTTTGCCATTGCCGTATAAGTTTGATCTTCGCCAAGAATCACCAGTTTTGAATCAATTTGATGCTTTTTGCCGTCTTTTTCATAGCCAAATTTGTGGTACATTACAATCATGTCTTTATCTTCTGGCGCAAGTGTCCAACTATCCATCAATATCTTTTGAAGAATTTGTGCAGGTGTTGCATTTTCTAATTCCACTTTTTTGTGGGCATTAAAAATATCCAATTCTAGTAACTTTTCCCAAAGCGTATCATCTTGATCGATCTTAAGACTGTGGCGCAATTTTAGTTCCACAGAATCTGTTGGGCTGTATGGCAAGAATGAATTTACAAAGTCGCGGTAACTCATGTCGGCAGAATTTTCAATAGTATAACTATCATCTGTCATTCCTAAAATGACAAACATTTGCCATGCTCTTGAGAATCCAACTCTTCGGATGGTTCCTCTGTATAGTGTTAAAATATCGTCTAATCCGTATACGCTTCTATACTTTAAAGAATCTCGGTTTGCATACGCTTCAAATTTTCCATAGCCTTCAACGCTCAAAAATTCGGTTCTGCGGAACAATCGGTGATATGGAATGTATTTATACGTTCCTTCTTGAATAAATTTTGCTGTACCACCTTGTCCAGCCATCACAACGTTTCTAGGGTTCCACGTAAATTTATAGTTCCATAAATTGGTATCACTTTCGGGTGCGACCAATCCGCCAGTAAATGATTCAAATAAAATCATTTCTCCGCCGTTATCGCGAATACGATCAATCACCACCATCGCACTCATGTGGTCAAGTCCTGGATCAACGCCAATTTCGTTCATGAAAACCAATCCTTTTTCTTTCACGGCTTCGTCTAGCGCTTGCATTTCGTTACTGATGTAAGAAGCGGTGACCATATTTTTTCCATATTGAACACAGTCTTTTGCGACTTCAATATGAAAGCGTGCTGGAAGCATTGAAATCACAATAGCGGCTTTTTCAATGGCTTTTTTTCGATTTTCTTCATTGAAAACATCTAAGAAAATTGCAGAAGCATTTGGATGCTCGCCAATCAGTTTTTTTGCGTTTTCAATGTTGATATCTCCAACAGTTATATGTAAATTTTCAGTTTGACTTTTATCTAAAAAATATTTGATGAGGTAGGAAGAAGATTTTCCAGCACCAATAATTAAAATGTTTCGCATAAGTTAGTTTTGTTGCGTAATTTTGTAAAAAAGACAAATATAACACGAATGAATCAAATTGTTACATTTATAAAAATAACTTCACAAGTTTATGAGAAAAAAAATTCTAATCACGGGCGCAATTATAGGTTGCTTGGCTGTAATTTTGGGTGCATTTGGTGCACATGCGCTTAAAAGTATACTAACCGTTGATCAAATTGCTTCTTTTGAAACGGGCGTTCGGTATCAAATGTATCATGCGTTATTGTTACTATTTGTTGGGAGCACAGGGTATATTTCAGCGAAAGCGCAAAAATTACTATTCGTATTTATTTTATGGGGAATCATTTTATTTTCAGGGTCAATTTATTTATTGGCGACAAACGATGTGACTGCTTTTAATTTTAAAGTCATCGGATTCATTACACCCATCGGAGGAACTTTGCTAATTGTTGGATGGTTGATTCTTATTGCGAACTTTTTTAAGTTAAAAACGGATAAAATCGCTTAAAAATCTGATATATATAAAAATATTTATACTTTTGCGCTTTACAAAAAACACAACAAGAGTTAAAAGTTATGACGAATAACACCTTCTCAACGAAAACGATTTCGTTAAATCAATACGGAATCAAAAATGCTAAAGTGCATTATCAACTCTCCTCGGATGAACTTCATGAAGAAACGATAGACAAGGGACAAGGAGTTGAAACTTCTTTAGGAGCAATTACTGTAAATACAGGAGAGTTTACTGGAAGATCGCCGAAAGACAGATTTATCGTAAAAGATAGTATTACAGAAGACAAAGTTTGGTGGGGAAACATCAACATTCCTTTTGAGCCAGCTGCCTTTGATAAGTTGTATGATAAAGTGGTTGACTATTTATCAGAAAAAGAAATTTATGTGCGTGACTCGTATGCGTGTGCAGATGAAAATTACAAGCTAAACATCCGAGTGATTAATGAGTATCCTTGGAGTAATATGTTTGCGTATAATATGTTTTTGCGCCCTACGGAAGCAGAATTGGAAGGTTTTAAAGAAGAATGGTTAGTGGTAAACGCACCAGGATTTATGGCAAACCCAGAAGTTGACGGAACGCGTCAGCACAATTTTGCTATTTTAAACTTTGAAAAGAAAATTGCTTTAATTGGCGGAACAGGCTATACAGGAGAAATTAAGAAAGGAATTTTCTCCGCGTTGAACTTTGTGCTGCCAGTGTTTAAAAACACTTTACCAATGCACTGTAGTGCGAATGTTGGAGAAAGTGGTGATACCGCAATCTTTTTTGGACTCTCAGGAACTGGAAAAACAACGTTGTCTGCAGATCCAGATCGTAAGTTGATCGGTGATGATGAACACGGTTGGACCAATGAAAATACCGTTTTTAACTTCGAAGGTGGTTGCTATGCAAAAGTGATTGACTTAAGCGAAGAAAAAGAACCAGAGATTTATCATGCTATTAAAAAAGGAGCAATTCTTGAAAATGTAGTGTTAGATGAAAATAAAAATGTTGATTTTGCCGATACTTCTATTACACAAAATACACGTGTAAGTTATCCAATTTACCATATTGATAATATCCAAGAACCATCCATCGGGAAAAATCCTAAAAATATATTTTTCTTAACCGCAGATGCTTTTGGTGTCTTACCTCCAATTTCAAAACTAACACCAGGACAAGCAGCATATCACTTTATTTCAGGATATACAGCTAAAGTTGCAGGAACGGAAGCAGGAATTACAGAGCCAGTACCAAGTTTTTCTGCTTGTTTTGGTGCACCTTTTATGCCGTTACATCCAACAAAGTATGCTGAAATGTTAAGCAAAAAAATGCAAGAAGCTGGCGTAAATGTTTGGTTGATTAATACTGGTTGGACTGGCGGACCTTACGGAACAGGAAGACGCATGAAATTGAAATATACCCGCGAAATGATTAGTGCAGCCTTAGAAGGTGATTTAGATACGGTAGATTTTCATACACATCCAGTGTTTGGATTGGCAATTCCAAAAAGTTGTCCTAATGTGCCAAGTGAGGTGCTAAATCCTATTGATACATGGGCAGATAAAGATGCTTACAATACAAAAGCTTTACAGCTTTCAAATTCATTCAAGAAAAACTTTGCACAGTTTGAGACCTATGCAAATGAAGAGATTATGGCTGGTGGCCCAATAAGCTAACAGCAAAAGTAATTACATAACCAACTCAAAAACGAAAAAGCGTGTATCTGTAAGGATACACGCTTTTTTAATATTTATATAATAAAAAAGGTAGTTATTTTTTATTCACTTCGTCAATATATTTTGCTAATGCCATTGTCATAGAAGGTGTTTCGGGTGTTGGAGCTTTGATGTCAACTCTTAATCCAGCTTCTGTGGTGGCTTCTATGGTAGAATTTCCAAACACTGCAATACGGGTTTCATTCTGTTTAAAGTCGGGAAAGTTTTCTAATAAAGATTTAATTCCAGATGGGCTAAAGAACACTAAAATGTCATAATACACATTGCGTAAATCAGACAAATCACTCACAACCGTTTTGTAAAATACACCACGATGCCACTTAATATTTAAAGAATCAAGTGTTGCAGGCACATCAGGTTTTAAAGAATCAGAAGAAGGTAATAAAAACGCTTCATCTTTGTATTTCTTAATTAAGGGTGATAATTCTTGAAAAGTACGTTTTCCAACATAAATTTTACGTTTTCTGTACACTACGTATTTCTGCAAATAGTAAGCTACTGCTTCTGACTGACAGAAATATTTCATAGTATCTGGAACCTTAAAGCGCATTTCCTCCGCAACTCTGAAAAAGTGATCTACGGCATTTCTACTTGTCAGAATGATTGCAGTGAATTTTGTTAAGTCAATCTTTTGTTGTCTTACATCTCTAGCACTTACTCCTTCAACGTGTATAAACGGCCTGAAATCAATTTTCACCTTTTGCTTATCAATAAGCCTAGAATAAGGAGAATTTTCAATTTTTGGTTCCGGTTGAGAAACTAAAATAGTTTTTACTTTCATAAACCTGTATTTAATGTTGCGTTACTTAATTAAAAATTTATAGATAACTAAATAGGGGGCAATTTCAAGTGCGCAAAGATACAAAATAAAATAAAACAACTTGTTGATAATCAATTTTTGATGATTCTTTAGTAAAAAAAATAATACAATGAGGTTATATAGGAAAAATATGAAAATTACTGAGAAAAATATAAACTTATTCCCTTCAAAGTAGTACACAAGAAGTAAGTTAATAGGAATTAAAATGATACCAAATAGATTTCGAGTATTAATTTTATGAAAATTATAGGTATCTATATGATTTTCAATATCTAAAATTACCGCTACTATTTTTTCAATAATATATTTAATAATGATAAAAAAGAGCAGAAAGGAGATAATCTTGACAAAAAGTAGCGGCGTATTGACCAAGTTTGGATGAAAAAAATTAGCTGCAACATAACTAAATATTGCAAACGAAATGAGTTGAATGATGAATAAGGTAATTGTAAATCCGTTAATGATATGATCTTGCTTCGCTACAAATAGATTTTGATATTTATTAGAAACTAAAAATGTTAAAAAGAACTCAAATTCTTTTCTAAAAACAAAACGTGTAAGCACGAGTAAACAAAAAGTAATCACGAAGAATAACGTGAACAGATCTTTAGAAATAATCGTTCTTTCAATAGTTTGTAACATTTGGTAAAATTAGCAAGTATGTTAAATAATACATAAAAAATTAGCACAAAATAATATACCTATTTTTAAAACTTATAATTTGATTACTTTTGTTTGCATAATTTTAGCAGATGTCAAACGCAATTGTTGTCATACCAACGTATAACGAGATTGAAAATATAGAAACCATCATTGAAGCAGTTTTTGCGCAAGAAAAGGCGTTTCATATTTTGGTGGTGGACGACAATTCTCCCGACGGAACGTATAAAGTAGTGTTGGAACTTCAAGAAAAGTATTCAACACAACTATTTTTGGAACGAAGAAAAGCCAAAACAGGCTTGGGAACTGCTTATATTCATGGTTTTCAATGGGCTTTAGCACGTAATTATGAATATATTTTTGAAATGGATGCCGATTTTTCACATAATCCAGCGGATTTAATTCGTTTGTACAATGCGTGTGAATTAGATGGTGCAGACGTAGCTATCGGTTCGCGGTACGTAAAAGGTGTCAATGTGGTCAATTGGCCAATGAATCGGGTATTAATGTCGTATTTTGCCTCTAAATATGTGCGCTTCATCACAGGAATTCCAATTCATGATACCACAGCAGGATTTGTATGCTATCGTAGAAAAGTGCTGGAAACCATCGGTCTAAAAAACATTAAATTTGTCGGCTATGCTTTCCAGATTGAACTCAAATTCAAAGCATGGAAATTAGGATTCAATATCAAAGAAGTGTCGGTTATTTTTACCGATAGAACCAAAGGAGCATCTAAAATGGACAGTTCTATATTTTCGGAAGCCGTTTTCGGAATTATTAAAATGAAAGTCAGAAGTATGTTTACAAAAAAGAAACACCATGCATAAAATACTAATAAAAAACGCAGAAATTGTGAGTGAAGCCGAAGTGAAAACGGCTGATATTTTAATTGAAGGCGAACGAATTTCTAAAATTGGAACACATCTTACCGACGAAGCCGATGAAGTAATTGATGCTGCTGGAAAGTATGTTTTTCCAGGTGTTATTGACGATCAAGTACATTTTAGAGAACCAGGATTGACACACAAAGCGAACATTGCTACGGAATCCAGAGCGGCTATTGCTGGTGGAATTACGTCTTTTGTGGAAATGCCAAATACAAATCCGCAAACAACTACTATTGAGAAGTTAAATGAAAAGCTAACTATTGCCAAAGAAACGGCTTTTGCCAACTATTCTTTTATGTTTGGCGGCACCAATGATAATTTAGATGAAATCTTAAAAGTTGATCCAACACAAGTAGCAGGTTTAAAACTATTTTTAGGTTCTTCCACAGGAAATATGTTGGTGGATGATGAAGCGGTTTTAGAAAAAATATTCTCAAGTACGGATATGGTCATTTCTGTGCATTGTGAAGATGAAGGCACGATTCGAAAGAATTTAGCCGAATACCAAGAGAAATATGGAGATGACATTCCTATGGAATTTCATCCAATCATACGAAGTGAAGAAGCTTGTTATTTATCGTCGTCTCGTGCCATTGCATTAGCAAAGAAAACAGGTGCACGTTTGCATGTTTTTCACTTATCTACAGGAAAAGAAACGGAATTATTTGACAATTCAATTCCGTTAGAAGAAAAGAAAATAACCTCAGAAGTTTGTATACATCATTTATGGTTTTCGGATGAAGATTACAAAGAAAAAGGCACACACATTAAGTGGAATCCTGCGGTAAAAACTGCTAATGACCGAGCGCAATTGTGGGAAGCATTGTTAGATGATCGAATTGACGTGATTGCCACCGATCATGCGCCACATACCTTGGAAGAAAAAAGCAATGTGTATACCAAAGCACCTTCTGGCGGACCGTTAGTGCAACATGCCTTAGTGGCAATGATTCAAGCGCACAAACAGGGAAAAATCTCGTTAGAGAAAATCGTCCAAAAAATGTGTCATAATCCTGCCAGACTCTTTCAAGTAAAGGACAGAGGTTTTATCAAAGAAGGATATTACGCTGATTTGGTATTGGTTGATTTAGAGCAATCGCAAGAAGTTTCTCGAGAAAATGTGTTGTACAAATGTGGTTGGTCGCCATTTGAAGGCATCACCTTTGATTCGACCATCACACATACCTTTGTCAATGGAAATTTAGCGTATGCAGAAGGCGTATTTTCTGAAAAGCGTCATGTAAAACAATTAGAATTTAACAGATGAAAAAATATATTTGGTGTTTACTAATTACATTTATTGCCGTTTCTTGTAGAGAAGCAGCAGTGCCAAAACCTGATAATTTATTGTCTAAGGAAAAAATGGCAGAAATTTTATACGATGTCACTTTGATCAATTCCGTTAAAGGTGTAAACAAACAAAAGTTGGAAGAAAGTTATATGCACTTAGATACGTATTTGTATCAAAAACATGAAACAGATAGTTTGCAATTTTTAAGCAGTAATAATTATTACGCAGCACATCCGATGAAGTATTTCGACATTTACGGAATGGTTGAAGCCAGACTCCAAAAAGAACGGAAAGGTATTGATGAGGAGCTGAAAGCCGAACAAAAACGTAAAGATTCACTGAAAGAAGTAGAAAAGGCGGAGCGTAAAAAGAATGACACCTTGCCAAAACCGAAGTTTGACTTGGTAGAGAAGAAGAAATAGTTATTTTAAATATTTGATGTCTAAATAGCCTTTGGCAAAACTTACGTTGATGGTATCACCATCTTTTAAATTGTAGATGGAAGGAAGATTTTTTTCTTTTCGAGTTGCTTCAATTGTGTTTAATTTAGATTCCATAAATATTTGATCTAATATACCTTCTGGGCGTAAGCGTAAATCATTGGTTTTATCACGTGAAATTTTATATTCTTTGTGAAACGTTTCGGTGGTAAACCAAGTATTTACTATTAAATTTATCTTTTTTACGGGACGTTTTAGCATCAAAAACAGCATTATATATAGCATTGCAAAAGCTCCTATACAACCAAAAAAACTCTTTATAGAACGTTCAACAATACCCATATAAATAATTGAAATCAAACAAAATACAGCTAGGACGTAAGCGATGTACGTCCAAATATTATTTTCATACTGTATGATATCTATACGTAAATATTTTCCCTTTAGGGAAGGCTCCAATAAAAACGAATCTAGAGAAAAAATGATCGCTATTGCTATCAAGGGAAATCCTATAGGCTTTATGTATTGAATCAAATCGCGAAAAAAATTCATTTTGAATTATTGTTTTTTATACCTTTTACTCACATGTTCAATACTTTCCTCTACTATTGTGCATAGAATGGACGATTTTTTCTAATCTAGGTACGCTTCATACGCTATTTCTTTTACCATTCCATTCTCAAATACGAAACTAAAAACTGACATTTGTTCTTCGTTGCCAATGCTAAGTATATCAGCGTTGATTTTGGTTTTGATAAGACGTTCAAAGCTTTCTTTCTTTGTGCCAATACCTATGGAGTCTAAAAACTTAAATTCCGCATTTGCGATGGTTGCTGCGTAAATTACTTCCTGATTTGCTGCTAGATACGAGTAAATTTTTGTGTTGTCAAAAGTCAGCGTTTTTATGGTGTCCTTAACGTTTTCATCGTGAGGATTGGTTTCGAGAGTTAATTTTGATTCAAGTTTGGGACTTAGAACAATTTTGTCCAAATCAGCTTCTAGTAGCTTTAGTAAGCTATCGTTTTCAAAATACTGCTCTGATTTGGAAACAGCATCTTCCATTGAGTTTTTTGGTGTAACGTCTAATTCAGTTGTAGAATTTTGTTCAGTAGTTGTTGCTTTTGTAGTTTCTTTTTGTTTGCAAGAAACTAGTAGAATTCCGATTATAATTAGGATATAATTTTTCATAAGTTTATCAATGTATGTATATACGAAACTCCGTATATTTCTTTTATTATCAGCCCTTTTAAGGTTTTTTTCTATTAAATTCAAAGTACACTTTTCTTTATCAAAATTATCAAAAAGTTATATTTCATAGCGTTCACTCACACGTTCAATGCTTTCTTCCACTGGCGTAAATGTAAAATTTAATGTGTTTTGAATCTTGCTACTATCAAAAAATGCTTGCGATTGTATCGATTTCGCGGTTTGCTTGGTCAACTTTCGGCGTTTGCTAGTGAAAAATTGTCGCCACCAATCCATTCGCCATG
Source organism: uncultured Kordia sp. (assembly GCA_964351775.1). GTDB lineage: Bacteria > Bacteroidota > Bacteroidia > Flavobacteriales > Flavobacteriaceae > Kordia. The sequence continues at coordinate 67,800 of CAYGPQ010000002.1, forward strand.
CAATTCCTAATAAAAACGAACTGGCTTCTTTTTCAGGCGGTTTTACACCTAATGCTTTTGCGGTTATGTTTGTAAATTTTTCCAGCGTCCAATTTTCAGCAACCAAAATAAAACGTTCGTTTTTAATGTCGCTATTCATCAATTGAATCATCACGGAAACGACATCTTTTACATCTACATAACTTAAAATTCCTTTTGTGTAATATTTTAGTCCTTTTTTGATGGTTCTAAATAATGAACCACTTCCCGAACGCCAAAATCCAGCGCCTAAAATAATGGCAGGATTTACAATGACAACATCCAAACCTTCTTGTGAGCCGCGCCAAACTTCCATTTCCGAACCGTATTTTGAAATGGCGTACACATTATTGTCCGCTTCTGGATTCCAGTGTGTTTCTTCTGTAATCGGAATGGTAGGATCTTCATTTTCGCCCACAGCCGCAACCGAACTTACAAAACAGAGTTTTTTTACACCATATCCAATGGATAAATTGACAATATTGGCAGTTCCTTCAATATTAATCTTTCGCAACGCATCAAAATCTTTCGGATCAAACGAAATTAACGCCGCTACATGATATACATGTGTGACTTTAGGAAATACAGCTTCTAGCGTTGGAACATCCGTTACATCGGCTTTAAACCATTCAATTTTATCAAAAGCATCCGTTGCATCGTCAAAATAATACGAAAACACTTTTTTGACCGCTTCCAGCTTATCAGGCGTTCTGTAAATTGCCTTTATGCGCTGTTCGTTTTTTGCTAAATGCGCCAATAAATGCGCGCCAACCAAACCAGTTCCTCCAGTAACTAATATCATGCTACTAAAATAAACTTTTTTCTTTTCACTTTTATATCTTTGCGAAGCTTAAAAAGAATATACAGATGAATAGCAATTTAGTAGAAGAATTACGATGGAGAGGAATGATACACGATATCATGCCAGGAACAGAAGAACAATTGAACAAAGAAATGACGACTGCGTATATCGGATTTGATCCAACATCAGATTCATTACACATTGGAAGCTTGGTTCCTATTATTTTGTTGATGCACTTGTATAAGTCTGGACATAAGCCAATTGCATTAGTTGGTGGCGCTACAGGAATGATTGGTGATCCATCAGGAAAATCGGACGAACGTAATTTGTTGACAGAAGATATTTTGAATCATAATGTCGCTGGAATTAAGCGTGTATTGTCTCGTTTTTTAGATTTTAATTCGAAGGAAGAAAACGCGCCAATTTTAGTTAATAACTACGATTGGATGAAAGATTTCTCTTTTATCGATTTTGCACGTGATGTTGGAAAACGAATTACGGTCAATTACATGATGGCAAAAGATTCTGTAAAGAAACGCGTTGGTGAAGAAGGCGCTGGAATGTCGTTTACCGAGTTTACCTACCAATTGATTCAAGGATACGATTTTTACCATTTACATAAAGAACATAACTGTTTGTTGCAAATGGGCGGATCGGATCAATGGGGAAATATTACTACAGGAACCGAATTGGTGCGCAGAATGAACACGGAAGAAGCCGCCAAAGCATACGCTATGACCTGTCCGTTAATCACGAAAGCTGATGGAACCAAGTTTGGAAAAACGGCTGGCGGAAATATTTGGTTAGATGCAGATAAAACGTCGGTCTATAAATTTTACCAATTCTGGATTAATGCTTCGGATGAAGATGCTGAAAAGTATATTAAAATTTTTACGTTTTTAGATAAAGAAACCGTGGATACTTTAATTGCTGAGCATAACGAAGATCGAGGAAGATCGGCGTTACAAAAACGTTTGGCGGAAGAAGTAACGCTATTAGTACATGGTGAAGAAGCGTTGGAAAATGCTCAAAAAGCAAGCGCGATTCTTTTTGGAAAATCAACTGCGGACGATTTGAAACAATTAGATGCACAAACTTTATTGGAAGTATTTGAAGGACTACCGCAAGCGGAAATTGACCGAGCTGATATCGAAGAAGGTTTGGATATGATTGCAGCATTATCAGCAAAGACAAGCTTTTTAGCTTCCAATGGAGAAGCGCGCAGAGCGTTAAAAGAAAACTCGGTTTCAGTAAATAAAACGAAAGTTACCGAAGATTATATCATTACTACGGACGATTTGATTAATGATAAATTTGTAACGATTCAACGTGGAAAAAAGAAAGATTTCTTGTTGATTGTGAAGTAATTCAGTTTTCAGTTATCGGTTGACAGTTTTCAGTCAATTCTATTTCAACAGATAATTAATATAAAAATAGCCCTGAATATTGTGTAGTAGGACCAATATTCAGGGCTTGAATTATTAAATAACTAAACTAATTTGAGATAAAAATCTCCATAAGAAAGTCGTTTTTGATTGGAAAACCTTTCAGTGTGAAGGTGTTAAAAAACCATTAAATTACAACCTCTGATATCCGAATGATCAAAACGACCGAGAATTTCAAACGAGTTATCAACATGCACTTTTCCTAAATCTTGTGTTGCAATGAATGAACACGAGTTGATGTTTGCCAAATCGATGACATTAATTCCTCCCGATTTTCCGTTGGGTTGAATGGTTAAGGCGTCTTCAGGATCGCGTGCTAAGATTTTCATCCAAGGTGGCGTTTGAAAAATTCCATTTCCTTTAGAATATCCTTGTGAGAGCAATTCGGTCATGCCGTATTCGGAATGAATTTCGGTTACGCCAAAACCTTCACAGAGTTGTTGATGTAATTCTGCGCGAATGAGTTCTTTTCTGCGGCCTTTCATACCGCCAGTTTCCATGATGATGGTGTGTTTCAAGTGGAATTTTGATGCTTCAATTAAATCTAATAAGGCAAAAGAAACGCCAATTAATAACACTTTTTTTCCTGCTGTATCTAGTTTGATGAGTTGTGCCGTGAGTGCTTTTAAATCATGTAAATAAAAACCACTTTCCGAGTGTTTACTTCGCTTGATGAGGTCGTTTACCATATAGGTTAATGAAGAGCCGGTTCGTTCTAAATAATTAGGCAATAAAGCTAAAATCACATAGTCTTCAATGTTTCCATAGAAATGTGCAAATCCTTTTAGATAGCTTTCTTCATAGATTGATATATCCGTGACAGGATGTTTGCTTGGCGTGCTTCCTGTAGTGCCAGAACTTGTAAATGTTTCCTGAATTGCATTGTTGTTGGAAACAATTGTATGAGATTTAAAGAATTCGATGGGAAGAAAAGGAATGTCTTGTATTTTTTTAATATCACTGGGATGAACGTACAATAAGTCACAAAATGAACGATAGGTTTGATTATTTTCAAATTGATGTTGGAACGTTTGAAATGCAAGTGCTTCAAAAGTTGCTTCATCGGAGATATTGAAAATAGTGTTGGAATTCATTTTTTACTTAACTAGATCGCAAAAGTACTTAAAATAAGAAGAAAAGTAGGAGTTGTTTTTCTTGATTTTTAGATTCCGCTATTCAGCGGGATTAGTTCAACTATCAGTTTTAAGTGCGCCTTAGATACTGAATCAAAAGTTCAGTGTAAGCTTTTAAAACTTATACAAACTATCATAAGATCCCGCTATTCAGCGGGATTAGTTCAACTATCAGTTTTGAGTTCGTCTTTCAGACTTCTCAAAACTGGGTTTCACTAAATTAAAAAAGCATCTTGAAACTTCAAGATGCTTTTGTGTATGTTATGTTTGGTAAAAATTATCTGATGACTAATTTCTTAGTCGCTGATTTACCATTTTCTGTAATTTGCACTACATAGATTCCTGATTGTAAACTAGAAACATCTAATGTATTTGTAATGGTAGTGTTGATTACTTGCTTTCCAATGATGCTGTATACTTTTACTTCTTTCGTATTGTTTGAAGCTGAAGTAATGGTCACGGTACTTGCGTTTGCAGGATTTGGATACATGCTGAAAGCTGTTGTTCCAAATTCTTCAGTACTTAACGCATTTTCTATATCACTAGCATATCGTGGGAATACTTGATATGTTCCGTTGAATTCTGAACCTAAACCAATGATATTTGTATGAGTTCCAGGAATCACAGTTCCAATTAAATCTTCATCACCAAAAGGTACTCTACAAACCGTCATGTCACTTCCGCCAACTAAAGTTACGTTGTAGTTTGTATTGTCAGTAAACATTCCGCCAACATCTCCAGCGTCAAATATTACATTTAACAATTTAATCAATCTACTTTCGTATGCTTCACCATTCGTAACTAATTCAGAAACCGTTACATCAATTGGTGTCAATGTATTTCCATTTGTAGCTGCTCCAGGTAAGTTTTCAGTTGGTACAAATTGAAGAACACCTCCAAATTGTGACAATTGACCTTTTAATCCGATGATTCCATCTCCGATGTTTAAAGGAACACTTAATGTTCCAGCTACGTCATCAATTAAGATTCCTGCGCCACCATCTTGGATGTATTTTTGATTTCTTGTTCCTTCAGTTACGATATAAGAAATGACAGCTTGACCTGTTAATTCATAATATCCTCCGATTGTTCCAGCACGTAACGCTGTGATGTCGGCTACTTGTGTTTCGCTTTCAACAGAGAAAGAAACCATTTTAGTATCGATCACCATGTTGTTTTCTAATAGTTCAACAGTAACCATATAAGATCCACCATCTACAGTAGGAACTGTATAAGGGCTAGAAACATCAGTATCAGTAGGATTTGCTCCAACTGTGATATTCACTTGGTTTCCTGCGATCATTAAGTCAATATTTTGTGTAGTGAAAGTTACATCTACACTTGATGTTCCGGGAGCATACGTAGTAGCGTCAGCAGGTGTTACGATACTTACTGAAGCAACAGATGAGTTGTTCATGATTTCGTTCCAAGAAGTTGCAATACGAACTCCATCAACTGCTACAGCAGGAATGTTACTTGATTGACGGAAAGCAATAGCATCAATCGCTGTTCCAGTACTTCCAGTATTTGTAGCTTCTGGCATTGGAGGTTCCGTTGGAGTTACAGCAGATAATACGTGTAAGTTAGATATTCCAGTAGCAATCTCGTAAGAGAAAACCAATAAGTATGTTGTATTTAAACTGTAAGGAGTTGTTCCGTATGTTAATGTAGAACTACTAGATCCAATACCAAAAAGGATATTTCCACTTCCATCGTCTTTTGCACCAACTCTTGCTCTAAAACCACCTGAGTTAAAGTGCATGAAGTAATTTCCTGTACCCACAGCACTTAAGTTTACAAGTGCACTTCCATATGCTGTTCCAGAAGAAATTCCAGTAAAGGCTCTATTTACGTCTTGAGAAGTTCCTGAATAAGTTGCATGTCCACCAATTCCTGATGAAGGGTATCCCGCCATAGTTAAACTAGTAGGAGCTGCAACATAAGCAACTGGTCCTGTTGATCCTGAGTGTTGAACCCATGCTCCACCACTTACTGCGGTTAGATCTCCACCAGTCGTTCCATAATCAAAGTCTTCAACTAATACCTGTCCAAAAGAAACAGTAGATATTAACAAAGCAACTAATAATAAGTAATTTTTAATCATACGTTAGTTTTTAACTATTTATAATAAAATATAGTGCAAATATACAAAAGAACTTGAATTGTAATAGCACACTTGCGTATTTCTACGTTGTTTTAACCATTTGATAACAAAAGTGTTAATATGTGATGCAAGAAAAGAGCACTATTACTAGCACTCTTTTCTTGTATTGTAGTATGTGTTTTGGAATTTTACATTCCTGTTACTTTTACATCGTCAATGTGGTATCTTGTTTCTGCACCACCAGCAGCACCTAGATATTTAAATGCAACATTTACATCTCCATCTAAACATGAAATATTAACGTCTGATCCTACAAATGAACCAAATCCGCCTCCTCCAACTGGAATGGTTGCATCTAATAACATCCATTCTGTAGTAGTTGGATCTCCTGTGTAGTTTGTGGTAATGAATGCTTCTAAGATTGTTCCTGTTTCAAAGTTAGCCGAAATATTAAAAGATAATTCTTCTTGTGTAGTTGCGTCTAAATTGATTGTAGGTGTTACTAACCAAACTTCCATAGGATCTTCTCCAGTACCAAATGCAGAGATTACCATGTATCTATCGCCACTAAATGAACCATCTTCAAAACGCTCAGAACCACCTGAAACGTTTACGTTTGTCCATCCTAGAGCATCTAATTGTGCTTCGTTTGTAATGCTTTCAAAGTCTTGATTGAAAACGGTTACTGCAGTAGAAGTTGGTCCTTGACAGTTTAAAATATCTGGATCACAACGTACGGTTTCTGTAAAGTTAATATCCGCTAAGGTATTGATCACTAAAACATTGGTATCATCTCCAAAATCTCTTGTAAAAACTCCTTGAATGTTTCCTTTCTTTTCGTCAATTGTTAATGATTTGAAATCAGCAAATGTACTTGTTTGTAATGAAATTGATCCACCGTCAACACATTCTTCCAAAGTTCTGAATCCGTCAAAACTATCAGAAGCTTCACCAGCGTAGGTTAATCCTAATTGGTTTAATCTGAATTGTACTTCTTGTAATTGAATAAACGTGTTTTCGTCTGCTCCTGTTAACTCACCAACAGTTGTTACTTTTGGTTCAATGTTCGCTACTTCAGTTCCACGTACTACGAAATCTTCTAATTCAAATGGTTGAATTTGATCGATATCATTTCCGTTTGGCTTTCCAATAGCGTATACTCCATTTTCTAGTCCGATTGCCAAACCATTCATTTTGATGTATACTTTTCTACCAAATTCATAGCTATTGTATAATGCTGGTTGGTTGATGTCTACTCGGAATCCTAATCTTGGATCTGCATCTGAAGAAGAACCGTCTTTTTTGTTTTGGATAACTAATTCTTCAAAGAAGTTTCCACCTTGATCACTAGATACTACATATCCTTCCAAAATGATTTCCGCTTCATCAAGTGCAATTTCAGCAATATCGTCTCCGCTTGCCACAGCTTGTAGGTATCTTGCTACCATATTATTAAAAGTAGCGTTTGCAGTTAATCCTGGATCAACAGCCGTTGTTCCTGAAGGAATTGCAAATTCATCGTCTTGAACACAAGAAGTAATAGCCAAGCCCATAATTCCTAAGACAGCTATTAAACTAAAAATTTTATTTGCTTTCATCTGTTTTATCTTTATTATTTTTTTTATCTGTCAGATGGAACATCTATTAAACCAATTCTACAATGAATTAATATGTATGTATAGATGTTTCATTTGTTCGATTTTATTTTTTTTTGCGCAACTTAAAGTTACACAATCTTTTTTTGTTTTATTAGAATCTAAAATATAAGTTTAAGAAATAAGTTCTTCCTCTACCGTACCAGTATCTGTTTCCAAATACTCTTGTTTCCAAAGCGGAGTCGTCTCTTAATTCTCTGAAGTTTGCATTTCTTCCTTGCTCAAAACCACCTGTTTTGTACTCTTTGTCAAATACGTTATTGATACTTGCAAAGAAACCAACAAAATAGTCTCCTAACTTCCATGATTTTCCTCCTGTAAGGTTTACAAGCATATAATCATCAAATTGTTCTTGTCTTAGTAATTCACGTGCTAATTCTGGATCGTAATCATTGAATACTTGTCCATCAAAATCGGTAAAGAAGTTTTCACTTCTTTGTAATGGACTAACGTCGATATAAGCATTTGAAAAGAAGTTACTTGTAGCTCCAAACCACCAGTAATCAGGGTCTCTATATTCAAATCCTGCGGAAAATGCTCTTTGTGGTCCGCCAGCAACTCTATAGTCTTTTAAGTTTGCTTGACCGAAATCTTTTCTACCGTCTACAAATCCTGCGTCTCTTGCATCCAGATTGTCTTCTGTAGTTACAATAAGGTTTGGATTGTTATCATATGTATATTGTCCGAATGATGCTACACCTTTTAATTTGATCGTTGAAGTTGCTTGTACTTCAATGCCCAATTCTCCACCTAAGTGCCTTTTGTCAACACCTTGTAATATTTCTTGAACAAATGCTTGATTGTCTCCTCCAATTCCGTCTGCGAAGAAGAAAGAGATTTCGTTTGCATCTTCCATTTTTGTATAGTAACCCGTTAATCTAGCTTTTACGATTGGAGATCTGTAGATGTAACTTGCATCAAAAGAAGTTATTTTTTCTTCTGTAATGTTTGGTACAAAATTATGATTCTCACGAGAGTTAGTATACGTGTTACGAATTGATGGTGCTTTTGTAATGTATGCTCCATTAAAATCAAATAAGTGACGTCCGGTTAATTTATAGGTTAATCCACCTTTTGCGCCAATTCCTGTGAAGGATAGTTTTTCACCTTTCCCAAAAGAGTTTGTTGGAAAACCACCGTTTCTGTATATTCCGTTACGTTGGTATGTTGTATTTTCAACACTAGCCGCTACAAAGAAGTCTATTTTTTTGTATTTGAATTGTGCTTGTGCAAATCCACCAATAGTGTTCGATTGAATTTCAAAATTGTATCGGAAACGATCTCCTTCTGCTACCAATCTGTTTGGATTGTTTAGGTCGTTTTGTACCGCTCCTGGATCTATTACTAAATCACTTGCAAAGTTATCTACATCTAAAAATGAGCGTCCGCCCAATAAGTCTGTGATTTCTGCGAAATTTTCAGAAGTTAAGCTAGTGAAAGTTGCTCCAGCGTTTACTGTAATGTTATCATTGATAGCTGTATTCAAAATTGTATTCGCAGTAAACTGTCTGTCGTCGCTTCTATCTTCATAGACAATATTAATTGCATTTCCGCCAATATTGTTTTGGTTTGCTGTATACAATGCTGTCCAGTCGATTTGACCATCATTTACAAAAGCTTCCTGCGCTCCAAAAGCTAAAGCGGGATTATCTGGAAAGTTTCTTTGGTAGTAACTTGGTAATTTTTGGTAATATGTTGGACTTGGATTTACACCACTTCCAACTGGAAAACCACTTACATCTAAGTCAGTTCCTCCAAAGTCAATACGACTTCTTCCTTGCTCACCAAATTGATATGCTACGTTTGTATTTAATGTAGTGTTTTCAGCAATATCCCAATAATGGTTTAACATTAAAATTGGCTCTACCACTCTACGAACTCTTGAGTTACGCTTTTCACCATTTTGATATCCCCAAAAATCATTATACTGAATCCCTTTAAGATCAAATACTTCTTGTGTGTTTGCCGAAGATTGTCCTCTTCTGTTTGGAGCATAAATTCCTGTAAAGTTAATGCTGTGCTTGTCGTTCAATTTCTTTTCAACTGAAAGAAACAAAGAATTTGCATCGTAGAAAGTACCATCGTTAAAACCTTCATCTCCCCATCTTCTTCCTGCTGAAATTGTATACGCCCATCCACTTTCAAGTAAACCTGAAGAATATGATGCCATAATTCTGTTGGTGTAACTTCTGTCTGATGACGAATACGTTACTCTACCACCTTCTCTGTATTGAGAAGCTCTGGTATTGATGTTTGTGGTTCCTAAGATTCCTCCGAATGTATAATCGGTAGCACTTAAACCGTTTGTAAGCTCTTGATTTCTTACCACATCATTTAATCCTCCCCAGTTACTCCATTGTGGTCTTCCATTGAACTGTTTGTTCATTTTGATACCATTGATAAGTACTGTTCCGTTTTCAGAATCTAATCCTCTTACTCTGAAGAAGGTTGATCCGAATTCAAAAGCGGCAGTTCTTAAGAATACATCTCTTGACGATTGTAGCAATCCTGAGATGTTGTCTGCTGCTGTGGAATCATCATTTAATTCATCATCCGTCAATGATATCAATGTAACATCTTCTTCAACGAATCTTTTTAACAGAATTGTTCCTAAGTCAAGTGATTGACCATCGGTAACGGTTACTTGCATTCTTAAAACTGCGTATCCATCTTTTGTGAATACAATGTCCATTTCGCCTGCAGCAATATCTGTTAACTTAAAGACTCCAGATGCGTCCGTAACAACTTCTTTGTTATTATTACGTGCAACTGAAACCAAAACATTTTGAATAGCATCATCCGTATTGGCGTCAAGTACCTTACCGGTAATTGTGTTTTGTCCACTGACAAACCAAACTGATAGCAATCCAAATAAAAAAATAAGTTTTTTCATACTGTAATTTGCAATTAATTATTATTCGAGTTAAAAAAATCTTTAATAACGACGCGCAAATGTACATTTTTTATAATTAATACCTACTTTTGGTCTATCTTTTGCATAGATTGTTTAAGTTAACATAACATTCATTAAATGAAAAACCTTAAATCCCTAGTTATACTTGCTTTTTTACTAGCGTTTACCCATGGTTGGGCACAGAAAAAAAAGCAATTTAAAGTACAAACGATTGCTTTTTACAACGTTGAAAATTTGTTTGATACAATTAATGATCCTCTGAAAGACGATGAAAAGAGTCCTATGATGGAAATTCAACGTGATCGCTCAAAGATTTATGAAGATAAAATTTCCAAACTTGCACGCGTTATTTCAGATATTGGATATGATGTTGCCAAGACAACACCAGCCATTTTAGGTGTAGCCGAAGTTGAGAATAAGAAAGTACTGGAAGATTTGATAAATCATCCGAAGTTGAAAGATTCTGATTATGGTATTATCCATTTTGATTCGCCTGATAAGCGTGGAATTGACGTAGGTTTGTTGTACAAACAAGACATTTTTCAACCTCATAGTTTCTCAAAACATCCTTTATTTATTTATGATGGTGATAAGAGAGTGTATACTAGAGATCAATTGTTGGTTTCTGGAGTGCTAGATGGTGATGAAATACATATTATTGTAAATCACTGGCCTTCGCGTAGTGGAGGAGAAGCTAGAAGCAGACCAAAACGTGTGAAAGCAGCCGAATTGAATAAACGTATTATTGATTCGTTACAGGATGTAGATAAGAACGCGAAAATATTCACTATTGGCGATTTGAACGATGATCCTTTTAATGTAAGTATGAAAGAAGTACTGAAAACGAAAGATGACCGTGAAGATGTGAAAGGAAAAGATTTGTTTAACCCAATGGAAGCAATGGCAAAAAGTGGAAACGGAACCTTAGCGTATAGAGATGGTTGGAATTTGTTTGATCAAATTGTGTTTACCGCACCGTTACTTGATAAAGATTATTCAGAATATCGCTATTATAAAGCTGGAATTTATAATAAGACCTACTTGTCTAATAAACGTGGACGTTATAAAGGCTATCCTTTTAGAAGCTTTGCTAACGGATCGTATACGGGTGGTTATAGTGACCATTTTCCGGTGTATGTACATTTGATTAAAGAAGTGAAGTAGTTTTATATGAATGTATTAATTTGAAAATGTAACAATTTGAAAATTGTGTTTGAAAAAATATAAAAAATCCTTATCAATTACGATAAGGATTTTTTAGTTTTAGGATTGAATGTTGTTGCTCTAAATGTTGTTTTTATAGCTTTTTTTAGTCCTGATTGCAGCGACATCCTTTTTTTGCTTTGCTATATGGCAAAAAAAGATATAGCGGAAAGCAGGAAGTAACTCCTTATTATTTGCAAGCTATTCCTGTTGTTTGACAAAAGATAAAAGACGGCTATGCTATTAGATCATAGCGTAAAGATTCGATAGTGACTAACGGAAAAACAACTTTTTTTTGCTGATTCTTAAAGCTCCGTATTGCTTCAAAAAGTCGCAAAAAAAAAGACTGTCCTTTCAGACAGCCTCTTTGGATTTATTTTTTGAATAGTGATTTATTCGAAATCTGCTTTTGTTAAAGGCGTATTTACCTTTACGTTAATGGTTGTAAACTCAATTTTTTGTCCCGCCGCAGGAGCGATCATTTGATATGGAAATTTAATTCCATCTACTTCTTTGTAGTTGCCAAAAGATGTTTCTTGAACAATCTCTTGTCCTCCAGGACCTTTACCAACTTCTAATTTTTTTACTTTCAAACCAGAAGCAACTTCATAATAATTAGTTGTTTTTCCAGATTCTCCAGTTATCACAACGGCATATACATCTTTTCCTTCTACAGATTCAATACCAGTTAATTCTAGTTTACTGTAGTCATAGAATAATTCAGGAAATAAGCCTTTTTTTGCTTTCATTTCAGTTAGCATTTCAGCAGGCATATCTTGTTTGTTGCCCATTTGTGACATGTACCCTTTTTCACCATCAAAAACTTGTTTGTTTACGCTTCCCATACCTGCAATGCTTACATCAACAGATAATAGGTTTGGAGATTTTTGTTTCATGACCATAGTCATATCCATTCCTTGGAAAGAAGTGCCCATTTCTTGAACAATTGTCGAAGTATTCATTAACTTCTCTTTTCCACCGATGGCTTTGATATAGTTGTCAACAACTGTTTGTGCAGTTACTCCAGCAGGAATAGGCTTCTTAAATACAGGTTTTGTAGTTGGAGCTCCAGATTGGTCAAAATATTTTACAGGAATCTTTTTTCCGTCAAATGTTAAGTTTTCCAACGCATCAACTACTTCGCTACCTTTTCCAGTAACGACAATTCGTAAGTTGTCTTTTAGGAAGTATTTTTGAGCGGCTCTTAATACGTCTTCTTTGGTTACTGCTTCAATTTTTTCTAAGTATGTTTCGTAGAAATCTTTTGGTAAATCTTCCGTTTCTATACGTAACGCATAACTTGCAACCGTAGCAGGCCTTTCAATTCCCATTACAAAATTTCCAACGTATTTAGCTTTTACGTTTTTTAATTCTTCATCAGAAACTAATTCTGTAGAAATCTTTTTGATTTCCTTTAATATCTCAACAACTGCACTATCCGTAACTGCATTACGAACACTTGCTGTGGCTTTAAATGTAGAAATTGTTTTTCTGTTGTTTCCAATTCGAGAATATGAACCGTACGTAAATTTTTTGTCTTCACGTAAGTTGTTGAATAAACGTGCTTCTCCACCGCCACCTAAGATGTTGTTAGCGATTAATACAGGAAAATAATCAGCATCTTTCATGGTAAGTGTTACGGTATTCTGAACGCTTAATTCAGATTGTACAGCATTTTCCATGTCAATGAAGTTGACTTCTGTTGAAGTAGGATTTGTAGCAGTACTATACGTATCGGCAACGATGTCTCCTTTTTCCCAATTACTAAAAAGTTTCTTTATTAGTTTCTTAGTATCTTTTGTTTTTACGTCTCCAATAATAATTAAGTACGCATTATTTGGTTTGAAGTATTTACCGTGAAAAGCCTTTACGTCAGCAAGTGTAACCGTATTGATACTTTCCTCAGTAATAAATTCTCCATAAGGATGATCAATTCCGTACGCTAATACAGATTGAACTCTTCCTGCAATAGCACCTACATTTTTCTTTTCAGATTTTAAATTTTCTAAGATTTTAGCTCTTTCAGCTTCTAAATCTTCTTCTGTAAAGTTAGGGTTTAAAGCGGCATCCGCCATTAATTCCATAATTCTTGGAAAGTATTTTGAAAGTGAGCGTGCACTGGCACTTTGCGATCCAAAATTTAATGAAGCTCCTAAATAATCAACTTCTTCATTAAAATCGTCTTTAGCGATGGAAGTAGAACCACTTCCTAGTAATGTGCTTACTAAGCTAGTGAGACCTGCTTTTTTGCCTTCAACTACTAATGGATTGTCTATGGTAAGTGTTGCAGAAACACGCGGTAATTTGTTGTTTTCTACAATCATTACGGTTAATCCGTTTTTCAACGTAAACGTTTCCGGCTTCCCAATATTAATTTTTGGTGCTGGACCTGGTTTTGGCTGAACAGATCTATCTATTTGGGCTTGCATTGTTAGCGATGCTAAAAACAATACAAGGAGTGATAATATTCTTGTTTTCATTTGTTATTTTTTAATGTTTTTTAAAAGGTCAAATGGAATTCATTAGAAAATTTTAAGTCTAATTTACCTAAAAGTAAAGGACTCATTTGATGCTCTTTTTATTTTTTTTCTGTTTTTTCAGCGGGTAAATATTCTAAAATCAAACGTTGGTTTTGCTTTAAATATTTGTTCGCTACTGTTTTGATTTCTTCTCTAGTAATAGATCTGTAAATGTCAATTTCAGTATTGATTAAGTTGGTGTCTCCGTACAAAACATTATATCTAGCTAAAGAGTTTGCAATACCTTGCACACTTGAATTTGAGTTTACAAAGTTGTTCTCAAATTTATTTTGAAGCTTTTCGTAATCTTTCTCAGAAATCAAGTCCGTTTGTAACTTCTTAATTTCATCGTCTATTTCAGCTACCAAATCGTCCAAACTAACTTCACCTAACGGAAGTGCTAATACAGCATACGTTCCGTAATCTTCTTGACTAATGTTTACAGCTTGTGCAGCTACCGCTATTTTCTTCTCATCTACCAAACGCTTGTAAAGTTTAGAGCTTTTTCCACTACTTAAGTACGAAGAAATCATGTCTAAAACGCGTGCGTCTCTTGTTTTAAAAGAAGGAGTTCTGTATGCAGCAATCACCATAGGAATTTGAATATTTTGGTCATACGCTTTCGCACGGAATTCTTGTGTAATAGGATCTTCTTTTGGGAAACTCCTAACAATATCTTCTCCTCTTGGAACAGCTGCAAAATAATCTTTAATCATTTTCTTTGTTTTCGCAGTGTCAAAATCTCCAGCAACCACTAAAGTAGCATTATTAGGAACGTAGTATTTTTTATTAAATGCCATAAACTCCTCTAGAGTTGCAGCATCTAAATGTTCCATTTTTCCAATAGTAGTTCCTTTATATGGATGCTTTTTGAACATATTTTTCTTAATTTCTTCAAGAATATGTCCATAAGGTTGATTGTCTACACGTTGTCTTTTTTCTTCTTTTACAACTTCATTTTGTGTGTCAACACCATCTTGGTTGATCACAGGATGTAACATACGTTCTGATTCCAACCACAATCCTAATTGTAAATTGTTTGATGGGAAAACTTCGAAATAATAGGTTCTGTCATCGGTAGTGTTGGCATTATTGCTACCACCATTAGAAGATACAATTTTGAACCATTGTCCACGGTCAATATTTTCTGTTCCTTCAAACAAAAGGTGCTCAAAAAAATGGGCAAACCCAGTACGTTCAGGGTTTTCATCTTTGGCACCTACATGATACATAACAGCTGTAGTAACTACTGGAGCAGCGTTGTCTTGGTGAAGAATTACATGAAGACCATTGTCTAAATCATACTCTTCAAAATTAACTTCTTGTGCTTGGGAAACGAATCCGAAAAGCAGCAAAGAAGCCATTGAAACTAATCTTTTTTTCATTGCGTTAGACTTTTTTTAACTTTTAGTTATTTAGATAGGACGCAAGTTCTATAAAAATGTTACACCTTACAAGTGATATGGTAATTTTAATATTATTTTAATACACCGAAGATTTTTTGTACCTTTTAGGGAACTAGTTGATTACTAATTTAATAGCAAAAAATGTTTACTATGGAAAAGAAAACAATAGTATATGGGAGCGTTATTGCATTTGGTTTAATTACCTATTTTTTAATGGTACGTTTGCTAGGATTACATGAAAATCCTTGGTTGCGTTTATTAAATGGAGTGATTGTCGCGTTTGGTATTTATAAAGTGATTAAAGACTTGAAAGCAGAAAGAGGAAAAGAATTTAGATATTTTGATGGTTTCAAAGCTGGAATTTTCTCAGGATTCATAGCTACCTTAATTTTCACACTTTTTATGGCTATCTACATCTTTCACATTGATGTAGGGTTTGCAGAGAAAATTATGGCAATGAATATTGGAAGTGTTTCTTCAGAACCAGGGCTTTTATTGTTTATTATTTTAATTGAAGGATTCGCTTCATCAGTGATCTTAAGTCTATTATTTATGCAGAAATTTAAACCAAGTTGGAATATTCCTCACAAACTATAATAGAAGTATTTGCAGATTAATTAATTAGGTGTATATTTGCGTCCATTTTGGATAAAAATAATTAATTAATCGAATACGCTATGTATGCAATTGTAGAGATGGCAGGGCAGCAATTTAAAGTTGCAAAAGACCAAAAAGTATTTGTTCATCGTTTGGCAGTAGAAGAAGGAGAGAAAGTTACTTTCGACAACGTTCTATTACTAGATGACAACGGACAAGTTACGATTGGCGCCCCAGCTATAAACGGAGCCGCAGTAGAGGCTAAAGTTTTAAAACACCTTAAAGGTGACAAAGTGATTGTTTTCAAGAAGAAGAGACGTAAAGGTTACCGTGTTAAAAATGGTCACCGTCAGTCTTTAACAGAAATTGTTATTGAAAACATCCTAGCTTCTGGAGCTAAAAAAGCAGCTCCAAAGAAAGAAGAAGCTAAAAAAGAAGTTGCAAAACCTGCAGCTAAAAAAGAAGCAACAGATTCTAAAGCAGATGATTTAAAGAAGATTGAAGGAATTGGTCCTAAAATCGCATCAACTTTAGCGGAAGCTGGAATCACAACTTTTGCTGAGTTAGCAAAAACAGAAGCAGCAAAAATTTCTGAAATCATTTCAGCTGTACGTGGAAAGCACGTTACTGATACTTGGCCAGCACAAGCACAATTAGCTGCTGATGGTAAGTGGGATGAATTAAAGAAGTGGCAAGATGAATTAGATGGTGGTAAAGCGTAATTGCATTATTACTTAAGTATAACAAAATAAAACCTTACTAAGATGGCTCACAAAAAAGGAGTTGGTAGTTCGAAAAACGGTAGAGAATCAGAATCGAAACGCTTAGGTGTTAAGATTTTTGGTGGAC
>CAYGPQ010000003.1:0-7376 GCA_964351775.1 uncultured Kordia sp.
ATCATTTTACGTTGAAGCGGTAATTTAAATCAAATTAAATCGAAAAATAAAAGACAAAAAAACCGAAGAAATATAACTTCGGTTTTTTTATGAAGCGAGAATTTGTTACTTTCAAGGATGAATCAAATCTGTGTGAAAAAACAAACGTACATCGCTATTTTACTTTCTTTAGGTTGTTTTTTAATCACATTCAAAACAGCTGCGCAAGACATTACGTTGTTCCAACAATTCAACGGTCGATACGATTATACCGCACTTGGAAACACGCTCAATACGGTTGAAAATGGTCCGATTGGCGTTTGTACGATCAATACTTCTTCTAGCGCAAGCTTATTTTTAAATACAAATCAAACGATGGTCGCTGCATATTTATATTGGGCAGGATCGGACGATGGTGATTTTAATATTGAGTTAAACGGCATTCCTGTGACAGCAGAACGCACATTTAGCGATGCGTTGACAGGAAATCGAACGTTTTTTGCCGCATTCGCAGATGTGACAAGTATTGTGCAAACTACAGGAAATGGCTTGTATACGGTAAGTGAGTTTGATTTGACTTCTGTGATTGCGCCTTATTGTCCAACAGGTACCAATTTTGGCGGTTGGGCAATGACGGTTATTTATGAAAATCCTGCGCTTCCGCTCAATCAACTCAACGTATATGATGGCTTGGAAAGTGTGCCTGATATGTTGGAAATTACACTTTCGAACCTCAACGTTTTTGACAATATGGGTGCAAAAATTGGCTTTATTGCTTGGGAAGGCGATCGAGCATTGAGCGTCAACGAATCATTGCGTATTAATGGAAATATTATTGAAAACTTGCCATTGAATCCTGCAGATAATGCGTTTAATGGCACGAATAGCTTTACAGGCGCTACCAATTTGTACAATATGGATATTGATGTGTATAGCATTCAAAATTATATTGCCATTGGTGATACCGAAGCCACTATTTCATTGACTTCAGGTCAAGATTTCGTGATGATTAATAATATTATTACCGTGCTGAATAGTCAACTTCCCGACGCAACGGTCGTGATTGATCAAATTGAGTTGGTTTGTGATTCGAGAGATGTAGACATTACATATACGATTTCCAACACCAATAGTACTGCTGCGCTACCTCAAAATACGCCGATTGCTTTGTATGTGGATGGAATTTTAATAGCTACTGCTGCCACACAAATACCACTTCCAATTGGCGGAAGTATTCAACAAAGTATAGCGGTTACGATTCCGGCAACGATTCCAAATACATTCAATCTTACGATTGTGGTGGATGATGATGGAACAGGCGTAGGAATTGTGGATGAAATCAACGAAGATAATAATGATGCAATGCAATTGATTACACTTCCGACTTCGCCGATACTAGCTGTATTATTAAATTTAGAATTGTGTGATAATGACGAGAACCTTACTTATGATTTGACACTACAAGAAACTTTGTTTAGCAATACTGCGTTAACTTTTGCCTACTACGAAACCTTTCTTGATGCTACAAATACTACGAATGCTATTACAAATCCTACTTCGTACAGCACTACAAATTATCCAACGGAAATTTATATTAAGGTGACGAATAGTAATACGCTATGTACTGTTATTGGAGATTTTGAATTGATTCTTTTGGAAAGTCCTGAAGCAAATCAACCCGAAGATTTAATCGCTTGCCAACTCACTGAAATTGAGTCGGTAACTTTTGACTTAACGGTAAACGAATCTAGTATAAATTCAACCTCCACTACTATTTTTACCTATTACGAAACCGCAAATTCGGACGGAACGTTTCAAGATGAAATCACCACGCCAACGGCATACGATAATACTTCGAATCCACAAACCATTTATATTACAGTTGAAAATACGAATGGTTGTTTAACATCGACTTCTTTCGACTTAACCGTAACCGATTGTGAAATTTATATCCCGAATGGTTTATCTCCCAATGGAGATGGCAAAAATGATGTCTTTAATATTTTAAATCTGGAAGCACATCCCAATCATAAAATTCATATTTATAATAGATATGGCACACTTATATTTGAAGGGAATAAAACGACTTCTCTTTGGGATGGATATGCAAATAGAGGAACGCCAAAAAACGAAAAAATGCCCTCAGGAACTTATTTTTATGTATTGTACTTAAACGATGAAAATACCTTAGCAAGTCCTTTATTATTGGAACAAACCTATACTGGTTGGGTATATTTGCAGAATAATTAAATAAATTTTACGGTAATGTCGTTGATTTTCTGTACTTTAGAGACATTAGCAGCTAATTATAAAACAAGTCGTTAGCAATAAAAATAGTTTCAAAAGCGTTAAATTATGTATATATTTGTCACTAATTTATTTTGATTATGAAATAGCATGATGGTAGTTTGCCCAACTAACATGATGTCATAATAGCCGTACGACTTAACCCCAATCCTATGAAAAAAGTTTTTTTTATACTTTTTACGCTATGCGCCTACCAGATAGTTTCTGCACAGCAAGTAACGACTAATGAGTCATTTACGCTACAACAGCTTGTAGAACAAATAGTCCAAGGATGTGTAGAAATTTCAAATGTGTCATCTTCCGTGAATGGAAATGTAGATGGTTTTGCGAGTTTTGCCTATTTTGATCAGGCGGCTTCTGGTTTTCCTTTTGCAAATGGATTGGTTTTAACTTCTGGTCGTGCTTCTGATGTTGGAACACCCGTAAATACTTCGCCTCTAAATAGTGGTACCACCGCTTGGGGAACTGATCCAGATATAGCAGCAGCTTTGGGTGTAAATAACACCGTAAATGCAACTTCGATAGAGTTCGATTTTATTGCTGCTACCAATCAAATTAGCTTTAATTATTTATTAGCTTCCGAAGAATACTTTGCCGATTTCCCTTGTCGATTTTCAGATAGTTTTGCTTTTTTAATTAGAGAAACGGGAAGTACCGCACCTTATACGAATATTGCTGTTGTGCCAGGAACAAATATTCCAGTGAGCACGAGTGTTATTCACGACGAAATTGTGGGCTTCTGCCCTGCTGAAAATGAACAATATTTTGAAGGATATAATTTAGGTGACACCAACTATAACGGACGAACTACTGTATTAACCGCAACAGCAAGTATCATTCCTAATCAACAATATCACATTAAATTAATAATTGCAGATGGAACGGATCAAAATGCAGATTCTGCCATTTTCATTCAAGGAAATAGTTTTAATGCAACGGTTGATTTAGGACCAGATGTGACAACCTGTGCAAATTCATATCTTCTCAATGCTGACATTCAAAATCCGTTAGCAACCTACGAATGGTTTAGAAACGGAGTGATCATTCCCGGAAGTAATGGCATTACGCATGATGCAATCCTTACAGGAACATATCGCGTAGAAATCACAATTCCAATTGGTACGGGAACGTGTATAATTGAAGATACAGTGGAAGTCACACTAAATTCTGCACAATCTGCAGGACCCATAAGTGATTTTGAACTCTGCGATGATATTTCTCAAGACGGAATAGAAAGTTTCAATTTAACCATTAAAGAACCCGAAATATTAACAACTGTACCGCCTGCAAACTATACCATAACGTATCATCCAACGCAAAATGATGCAAATGATAATACGAATGCGTTTGCGAATACAATTCAAAATACAATTTCACCACAAGAAGTTTTTGTGCGTGTATTGGATATTGACAATGGTTGTTTGGCGTTTACAAATTTTAACTTGATTGTTAATCCATTACCAACAATCACAGATCCTACACCTTTTGATATTTGTGATAACAACGGGGTTACTTCTATAGATTTAACGGTTCGTAATGATGAAATAACAGGAATGAATCCCCTATTAGGAGTTAGTTATCATTTTACACAAAGTGATGCTGATGCTAATATCAATCCAATTATCAACAACTATACAAACACATCGCCAAATGATACGGTGTTTGTGAGAGTTGTGAATACACAAACAGGATGTGAAATAACAACTACATTAATGATCAATGTGACCACTATTCCTCTATTAAATACACCAAACAGAAACTTAATAGATGCTTGTGATCCAGATCATGATGGTTTTGCCTCCTTTGACTTATCGGATATTATTAACGAAATTACGATGGGACTAACGGGAGTTACCATTACCGCTCATACCACTTTTGATGATGCAACAACTGGTGCAAATCCCATTCCAGATATTACAGACTTTTCAAATACAACTATTGATCAGCAAACCTTATTTATTCGTGTGCAAGATGATAATTCAGGATGTTTTACAACCACACAATTTGTAGTACATAGCAATGCTTTATTAACAGCTACCAATATAGCAGATGTAAGACGCTGTGACGATCCAAGCAATGATGAAATTTTTGATTTTAATTTTCAAACCATTTTCACTTCAATCCAAAATAATCTTACGTTTGTAAATATTGTATTTTATCTAAGTGAAGATGATAGAACCAATCAGGTAAATGCTATTGATACCACAGTACCATTTACGAATACGTCTAATCCGCAAGAAATATTTATTACATTAACAGACGATCTCGGTTGTGAAGAACAAGACTCATTCAATTTAGAAGTCCTCCCTAATGTTACTGCACCAATTATAGGGACGCTCACGTATTGTGACACCAATGATGACGAAATTACAGCCATCGATCTAACTACATTTACAACCACCATTCAAGGAGTAAACACTTCCTACACTGTCATTTACTTCGCTACGCAAGCTGATGCAAATACATTTAGCAATCCTATTACAGCTCCGATTGTCAATACTTCGGATCCTCAAGAAATATTCTTTAGATACACCAATCCAGCCACCTTTTGTACTGATGTATCTTCATTTTTTGTAGATGTATTACCAGCGCCAACGGTCATACAACCAAACACTATTTTAATTTGTGACGATGATACCGATGGAATCGCTGATGTAGATATAACCATAAGTCAACCCCAAATCATTCCCGATTTAACCAATATAAATATTAGCTATCACACCTCTAATGGAGGAGCCGTTAATAATATCGATGTAATTACAGATCCTACTGCGTATAATACCGCAACAACAAGTGCCTTTGTACGTATAGAAAATGCCACAACAGCTTGCTTTACGGTTGTCGAAGTGCCAATTATTGTAAATACAATTCCTGCCGTTGTTGCCACAGACATTTATCAATTGTGTGAAACGGATTTCAATGGAATAGAAAATTTTGTCATGGAAACCAGGGATGCAGAAATCTTAAATGGTCAAACAGACATGACAGTTCTCTACTATCCTACTGCGCAAGATGCCTTAGATAAAACGAACGAGATTAACAAAACAATGCCGTTTGCAAATCAAACAAATCCCCAAACGATTCATGTGCGCATAGAAAATGATACAGATCCTGATTGTTTTGCGGTTTCTTCCTTTGTAATTCAAGTAAGTCCTGCGCCACTTTACAACGAACCAACAGACATTTTTGTGTGTGATGATGTGACTAATGACGGAATTGATACTTTTGATATTACAACTACAGAAGCTGAAATCAGCGCAGGAATCCCACAAAACTTAACCATTTCCTTTCACTTATCATTTGATGAAGCGGATACAAATGTAAATCCGATCGGAACTACATTTACCAATACCACAAATCCGCAAGCAATTTATGCCAGAATTTCAAATGATTCAAACTGTATTACGGTGGTTGATTTTGAAGTAAATGTTATTCAAGTTCCAGAATCAAATCCTGCCTCAGATGTAACAGCTTGTGATGTAGATTATGATGGACAAGTTGTGTTTAATTTGACAGATGCTGAATTTGAAATTTTAAATATCAGACAAGATGATGTAGTTATCTCCTATCACGAAACACAACAAGATGCTGATGATGGCACAAACACCATTCCTGATCCGACAAATTATACGAATACCAACAATCCTCAACCCATTTTTGTACGATTGTTCAATACAATTTCAGGTTGTTATGTCGTAATTCCATTTACACTTTTCGTGAATTTACCACCGCTACTTAACGATGTCTCTCAAGCAACCTTCTGTGAAGCCGAACAACCGGGAACTGTTGATTTACGCCAAATAGATGACATCATCGTTGATGATACTACAGGCATCATATTGTCGTACTATAACTCTGCCGCAGATGCAGATGCAAATAGCAACGCATTGCCCGATATTTATACATACCTTACAAATCCTGAAACGATTTTTATCCGCGCTGAAAACGACACTACGGGTTGTTACTTTGTGGATAGTATTGACATTAACATCAATCCAAATCCGATAGCAAACCCTGTAAGTGATATGGAAGCGTGTATTAGTGACAATGCAAATTCTACGCAAGTATTCAATCTATCACAACAAACAGCAACCGTACTAGGAACACAAAATCCGGGATTATTCACGGTAAGCTATCACGTAAGTATTGAAGACGCTGAAAATGACATAAATTCATTACCAACATCATACAGCGCATTCGACGGACAAATCATTCATGTACGTATTGAAAATAATACCACTGGTTGTTTTGCAACGACCAACTTTATGACTATTATACATCCATTGCCAGAAATTGATTTACCAGATGATATTACTTTATGCTTAAATGACTTACCATTAACAGTGACCGCTGGTTCTGCCATAGGAAACAGTTACGTATGGTCTACTGGTGAAATGACAGCTTCCATTGATATTACATCCATTGGAACGTATGATGTAACGGTAACAAGTCCTTTTGGATGTTCGTCATCAGCTAGTTTTACGGTAAGCGAATCAGAATTAGCAACCATCGTTGACATTGATGTAGTCAACTTCTCTGACAACAATACCATTACCGTCACGGCGAGTGGAAATGGCGATTATGTATACGCTTTAGATGGTGGAACGCCACAAGTATCAAACATATTTGAATTTGTAGGCCCAGGATATCACACGGTTACTGTTTCGGATATCAATGGTTGTGGAGAAGTTAGTGCAGAAGCAGTCGTGGTCGATTACATTGGATTTGTAACTCCTAATGGTGACGGATTCAATGACACTTGGCATATTATCGGAATTGAAACACTTCCAAATTCCATCGTATACATATTTGATCGGTATGGAAAACTCATAAAAACCTTACGCGCAAGTGATAGCGGTTGGGACGGAACTTACAGAGGTCGCAAATTGCCTTCGAGCGATTATTGGTTCTTAGCAGAAATCAAAGATGGACCAGATGCTTTTGAATTAAAAGGGCATTTTACGCTAAAACGATAAGAATTTGGATGAAATCCAAATATTTTATGAACTAAAAGATAGCAATTTATAATTCCGCTAAAAGTCAACACGTCATTCCTTTTCATTATTTTTGCAAAACACCGCGTTAAGGAT
>CAYGPQ010000003.1:7476-29062 GCA_964351775.1 uncultured Kordia sp.
AAAAGTCAACACGTCATTCCTTTTCATTATTTTTGCAAAACACCGCGTTAAGGATTGAGGCATTGTTGAAGCTCTTTTGCTAGAAGTCTGAGGAACTCGAAGACTGATCGCAAAAAGCGACTGCCGAAAGCCTGACCGCAAATGTTCATTGAGGTTTTCTCGAAATGAACATTTGTGGAAACGCCCAAAAAATATACAAAGCAATTACACTATATGAAGTTTAAATTAGTAGCTGACTTCTCTCCTACGGGAGATCAACCGCAAGCCATTGAACAACTGATTTCAGGAATTGAATCCGATGAACGTTACCAAACCTTATTGGGAGTTACCGGATCTGGAAAAACGTTTACAGTTGCCAATGTGATCGAAAAAGTGGAAAAACCAACCTTAGTGTTAGCGCACAACAAAACGTTGGCAGCACAATTGTATTCAGAATTCAAACAGTTTTTCCCTGAAAATGCCGTTGAATATTTTGTATCCTACTACGATTATTACCAGCCAGAAGCCTATATTCCAAGCTCTGGAACTTATATAGAAAAAGATTTATCCATCAACGAAGAAATTGAAAAGTTGCGACTTAGCACTACATCTTCCCTACTTTCTGGGCGTCGTGATGTCATTGTGGTGGCGTCCGTTTCTTGTTTGTATGGTATTGGAAATCCGGTGGAATTTCAAAAAAACGTGATCAAGCTAGAACGCGATCAAGTGATTTCAAGAACGAAATTATTACATCGCTTGGTACAAAGTTTATATGCGAGAACAGAAGCCGAATTTACACGTGGTTCATTTCGTGTAAAAGGCGATGTAGTAGATATTTTCCCTGGCTATGCCGATTTTGCCTTTAGAATTCACTTCTTTGGCGATGAAATTGAAGATATAGAATCGTTTGATCCTGCGACCAATAATGTGCTTGAGAAGTACGAAGAACTCACTATATATCCTGCAAATATGTTTGTAACCTCGCAAGATGTGTTGCAAAATGCCATTCATCAAATTCAGGAAGACATGGTAAAACAAGTAGACTATTTTAAAGAAATTGGTAAACATTTGGAAGCAAAACGGTTAGAAGAACGCACCAATTTTGACTTAGAAATGATCCGTGAATTGGGCTATTGTTCTGGAATTGAAAACTATTCACGCTATTTGGATGGACGCGCGCCCGGAACACGTCCTTTCTGTTTATTAGACTATTTCCCAGATGATTATTTAATGGTCGTCGATGAAAGCCACGTAACGGTTTCGCAAGTGCATGCCATGTATGGCGGTGACAGAAGCCGAAAAGAAAACTTGGTAGCATACGGATTTCGTTTGCCCGCAGCGATGGACAACAGACCGTTAAAATTTGAAGAATTTGAAGTCATTCAAAATCAAGTGATTTATGTCAGTGCAACGCCTGCGGATTATGAATTGCAAAAAACCGATGGCGTATTTGTAGAACAAGTCATTCGCCCGACAGGATTATTGGATCCAGTGATTGAAGTGCGTCCAAGTTTGAATCAAATTGATGATTTAGTAGAAGAAATTCATCAGCGTACCGAAAAAGATGAACGTGTATTAGTGACTACCTTGACTAAACGAATGGCGGAAGAATTGACCAAATATTTATCGCGGATTCAAATTCGGTGTCGTTACATTCACAGTGATGTTGATACCTTGGAACGTGTGCAAATCATGCAAGATTTACGAAAAGGATTGTTTGATGTGTTGATTGGTGTGAATTTACTTCGTGAAGGATTGGATTTACCAGAGGTTTCTTTAGTTGCAATTTTAGATGCTGACAAAGAAGGTTTTTTACGCTCCGCGCGATCACTCACGCAAACGGTTGGTAGAGCCGCGAGAAACGTCAACGGAAAAGCAATTTTGTATGCGGATAAAATCACGAAAAGCATGCAAAAAACGATGGATGAAACTGCTTATCGACGTGAAAAACAGATTGAATACAACACCAAACACGGAATTACACCCACAGGATTAAACAAAGCGTTGAGCACTATTCTTGGAAAAGATGATAGCTTAGCTTGGGAAGATGAAATCAAAGCGAAAGCTGCCGCAGAACCCGATTTGGCATACATGACCAAAGCACAACTCGAAAAGCTGATTCGCGAAAAGCGAAAAGCAATGGAAACGGCTGCGAAAGACTTGAATTTTATGGACGCAGCGAGATATCGTGATGAAATTATAGTACTGCAAGAGAAATTATAAAAATAAAAATACTAAAACAGTTTTTTTGAGCGTCGTAGTTCAGAAACCTAAAAACGTACAACTAATTGATCTAGATTTGAAAAGAGATCATTTACACAATTCGTTAATAATTCGCTAAAATTTAGCAATCGAGAACGGCTACCGATTGAAAATTCAATTTTATATGTATCTTCGATTTTCAGAAAAAACCAAGCCACAAAAGTGAACTTTTATTTCTCTTTACAGTTCAAAAGAATGTATCGTCATATAGACGAATTTGGCGTGATTCCACTCGTCGGATTTGCGATTTTGATTGCCTTCTTTATATGGGTTTCCGAAAGTATTTTCAAAAACATAGCGCAAGCCTCGTATGTTTATATCGGTATTGGATTACTGTTAAGTTTGAAGTTAGGAAATGCAAAGCGAAACGTTTTTCTAAAAAAATGTTTTCTACCCGAAACCTATCGAAAAGTCCGAATGCTCGAAAATGCGCTCTTTGTGCTTCCGTTGAGCAGTTTTTTATGTTACAAACAAGCTTTTGCAGAAATCATCATCATTCATGTGGGCGCGATTGTGCTATCATTTTTTAACAATCTTGGAATAAAAAGCATCCCGATCCCGACACCTTTTGGGAAAAAACCTTTTGAATTTGTGATTGGATTTCGAAATACATTTTGGTTATTTCCACTATTATATACACTTACTTTCATTTCGATTTCAGTACACAACTACAATCTAGGAATTTTCAGTCTGATTGCCGTTTTTATCTGCTGCATGTCATTTTATTCAAAACAAGAACCTTTATATTATATCTGGATTCACAGCATGTCGCCCAAAGAATTTTTAATCGATAAACTAAAAACAGCGTTGCTTTTCAGTAGCGTTTTATTCATGCCCATCGCTATTGGATTGAGCGTATTTTTTCCATTTGACAAACTGCAAATCACACTGTTATTTGTAGTCCTAGGGCCTAGTTTTATTTGCGTGACAATTCTCGGAAAGTATAGCAATTACCCATCACAAGTTCCCATTGCACAAGTATTCGCACTATTGGTTAGTGTCATGTTTCCGCCGCTTTTACTACTTATCATTCCATTTTTCTATAATCGCGCTATTAAAAACCTTCATTCCATTTTGACATGTTAAGCATTACCAATCTATCTAAATCCTACGGGGAAAAGCAAATTTTGACAGATATTGAATTACATTTCAATGCTGGGGAAATTCACGGAATTGTTGGCGAAAATGGTGCTGGAAAAACGACACTTTTTAAATGTATTGCAAGTTTAGAATCGCATGAAGGAAAGGTTCAACACACCAGAATTGACATTAAAAATACGATTGGTTTTTTAGAAACGAATCCTGAATTTCTATCTAAAATTACGGGAAAAGAATATTTACAACTACTCTGTAATGCGCGAAACATAAAAGATGTCGATTTTCAAGCGCAAAATATTTTTGACTTACCACTGAAGCAATATGCAGAAACCTATTCTACAGGAATGAAGAAAAAGTTAGCCCTGACAGGTGTTTTACTTCAAAACAACGATATTTTCATCTTAGATGAGCCTTTCAATGGCGTTGACATTCATAGCAATCTCCTCATCAAAGAATTGTTAAAATCACTGCAAGAAAAAGGGAAAATAATAGTACTTTCCTCACATATATTCTCCACATTACAAGATACTTGCGACTATTTACACTATTTAAAAGACGAAAAAATAAAAAAAACTGTAAAAAAGAAAGATTTTTCGATAATCGAGAATCTCATGAAAGACGCGGGTTTCAAAGAAAAAATAAGAAACTTCAATATTAAATAATTGTAACGAGTTCAAAAAAATTACATAATTAGTTGGGTGAATTGATTTTGGTATTATCTTTGCCTCTATCAAAACAATTATTAAAATTTAATACAATGAGTAGAGGAACAGTAAAATTTTTCAACGACACTAAAGGATTTGGATTTATCGTTGAAGAGGGTTCAAACAAAGAACATTTTGTACACATTTCTGGATTAATCGACGAAGTTCGTGAAGGAGATGAAGTAGAATTCGACTTACAAGAAGGTCGTAAAGGTCTTAATGCCGTGAACGTAAAAGTAATTTAATATCTATATATTTAATTCTTTAATGAAGCAAAAACCTATCTTCCGATAGGTTTTTTTTGTGCCTAAAAATGGCTTTTCAAATTGAGTTTCATTAAAATAAGTATCTTTGTCTTATGGCATTAACAAACAACGACATTTTCAAAAAACTTCGCGTGGCTTTGAAGCTCCGTGACGACGATATTGTAAAAATATTAGAACTCGTAGATTTCAGAATTACCAAAAGTGAATTGGGCGCATTTTTCCGTACGGAAGATCATCCAAACTACAAAAATTGTGGCGATCAAATTCTGCGAAACTTCTTAAACGGATTGGTCATTCATTTACGCGGCCCGATGCCAAAAAAGGAAGACAAACCAAAAAGTACGCTTTCCACTTCGAAGCGGAAACAAGGAAAATAACATTATAATGACTGATCATTTTCAATTCACAGATACCGAATTCGAACAGCAATTCGCGACTTGCAAACTCTTGCCTTCACTATTTAGTCATGAAGCACACCTGCGATTAGCTTGGATTCATATTACGAAATACGGTATTGAAAAAGCATTAGAAAATATTCAATCACAACTTATAAACTTTGTAGCGCATATTGGCGCTCTTGACAAATACAATAAAACGCTCACAATTGCCGCTGTAAAAGCAGTAGATCATTTCATATTAAAATCAGAATCAGATAATTTCGAAGATTTTAGCATAGAATTTCCAAGACTCCGTTACAATTTTAAAGAATTAATGGAAACACACTATACTGCTGACATCTTCAATTTAGCAACGATAAAATCCACTTATCTCGAACCAGATTTAGCACCTTTTGACTCATAAAGTTCTGAATCAATTCATATAACTGTTATATTTGAAGTAACAAACAATCATCTATGAAAATACTCATCATTGGCGGAAACGGAACAATTGGAAACAAAGTTGCTGCGTATTTCTCCAAAAATCACGAAGTTATTATTGCTGGAAGAAATTCGGGCGATGTGACGGTTGATATTAGCCAGAGCGAAAGTATCAAAGTAATGTTTGAAAAAACAGGAACGATAGACGCCATTATTTGTGTTGCTGGTGAAGCCAAATGGAAACATTTTGATGAGCTTTCAGAAGAAGACTATTACGTCGGTTTCAAAAGTAAACTCATGGGACAAGTAAACTTAGTTCGGATTGGGCAACACTATCTGACAAAAGGCGGATCTATTACATTGACTACAGGAATTTTAGCAGATGATCCTGTTCCGATGACCGCAAGCGCTGCTATGGTTAATGGTGCTATTCATAGTTTTGTAAAAGCCGTAATACTAGATTTGGAAGGAAAAATTAGAGTTAATGTGGTTTCTTCTGGACTCGTTGAAGATGCGGTAGCTAAATATGACGCGTATTTCCCAGGACACAACCCGATACCAATGGCAAAAGTCATCAATGGATATCGGAAAAGTGTCGAAGGAAAAGGAACTGGCGAAATTATTCGAATTTATAACTAACACATACGATATTATGAAATTAACACACCTTTATATAGCAATCATCGCTTGTATTTGCTTCGCATGCGAAAGTGGATCCTCTCAAAATAAGGATTATATTACGGATGTAAACATTGACAATAGTGGATTGACTTGTGATGGAATTACGATGGAAAATCATGCTGGAAAGATTAACAAATCTGAATTCTCGTATGGAGAAAAAATCACATTATTTTATGAAAACATGACTGGATTTGTATTGCAAGATAGCTTGGCATATCCGAACATGGATATTTTTGTGACCAATAAAAAAGGAGACACCATCATGTCGCAAAAAAACTTATTCAAAGATATCACAGATGGCTACACAGAAAAAGATTTGAATTTAAGAAGTAATCTTACATTTGCAGCTCCCATGGCTCCCAATAATTCTTACTTGCTACACATTAACGTATCGGATAAACATGGTGATGGACATTTCAATTTGAAGAAAGATTTTTCAATGATTGAAAACCCGTTGTTAAAAACAAAAACGGAAGGTCTTACCTATGATATTCTATATTTATATTCACAAACGCGCGATATTGCTGTAGTTGATGATAACATCAGTCCCGACGAAATGGTATACATTCTTTTAGAAAATTTAGAAGGATATACCATTGATGCCGATGGAAATGTAGAATTACAAGCTTCCATCAGTCTCACCGAAGCAAATGGAAGAATCATCAACGAAAACAATGATTTATTCCCAGAACCTGTAAGCGCTAAAGATTTAAAAGAGCAATTATATGCTTCACTTACCGTTACGGAAGGAATTATAAGCAATCCTGTAACCTGTGTTTTTAAAGTAAAAGATAAGAAAAGTGGATATAGTTTTGAGACTTCTGTCGATTTGAATGTCACTAAACAGAAATAAACAAACTATCAGCTTTTATATTTGAACGAAACATATATTTTTGTTTCCAATTAAACAATTTCTACTATGAGCATCGAAAGAGAACTGCAAAAACGAAGTGGTTCAACCTGTGAATTATGTACGGCAACAGAAAAATTATCCGTTTACAATGTGCCGCCAAATCACGATAATAAGGTAGAAAAATCAATCTATGCTTGTGAAACCTGTGTTTCTCAAATTGAGGATGCAGAAACGATGGATTCCAATCATTGGCGTTGTTTAAATGATAGCATGTGGAGCGAAGTCAAAGCAGTTCAAATTGTGGCTTGGCGAATGCTTCATCGACTCAAAAAAGAAGGCTGGCCACAAGATTTACTGGATATGATGTATTTTGATGAAGACGATTTAGCTTGGGCAAACGCAACTGGAGAAGCGGACGATAAAGAAAATGCACTCAAACACTTAGATGTAAATGGTGTGCAATTACAAGCTGGCGATAGTGTCGTTTTAATTAAAGATTTGAATGTAAAAGGTGCTGGTTTTGTGGCAAAACGTGGATCGGCAGTTCGGAACATTACACTAACCCATGACAATGCAGAACATATAGAAGGTCGCTTAAACGGGCAACATATTGTCATTATTACCAAATATGTAAAGAAGACGTAATTTTCATCACATATAAAAAATTACAAAGCGACGTATTCTATACCTGAATACGTCGTTTTTTGTATCTTTCACTCCATGTAATTGTTACTCATAGTTCACAACACAAAATGATCAAAGAAATTGAAGTCAAATCCGTTTTAAACAAAGCCAAGAAAAGAGACGATTGGTTTTTGGACGATTATACTTTCAATCCGTACCAAAGTTGTTCGTATAATTGTCTCTACTGCTACATTCGCGGAAGTAAATATGGAACTAATCTCGCGACAAGTCTTTCCGTTAAAGTAAATGCCATTGAACTTTTAGAAAAACAATTGAAAAAACGTGCCGAAAAAGGCGAATATGGTTTCATTGTATTGTCGTCAGTAACCGATCCATATATCAATATTGAGAAGGAATATATGCTGACTCGAAAAGCCTTAGAAGTCATTCTAAAATATAAATTTCCAGTGCATATCATTACGAAATCTACCTTAGTAGAACGCGATTTTGATCTTTTACAAGAAATTAATCAACAAGCAATTTTACCCGAAGATTTACAGTCAAAACTTTCTGGCGGAACCTTAATTACCTTCTCCTTCTCTACTGTAGACGATGAAATCGGGGCAATTTTTGAACCTGGCGCACCCAAGCCTTCTGCACGAATGGAAACTTTACAACGTACAATTCAAGCTGGTTTTCAAGCTGGCGTAAGTCTAATGCCATTATTACCTTTTATTACAGACACTACCGAACATCTAGAAAAATTGTTCAGCACCTTCAAAGAATGCCAAGCACAGTATGTTATGCCCGCAACATTAACAGTTTTCGGAAACGGAAAATCGGACAGTAAAACCCTGATGATGAATGCAATACGAAAACATTATCCTCAATTAGAAGCGCGGTATCTTCGGTATTTTTCCAACAGTCATCAATTACCTGAATTTTATAGAAATGCTTTTTATTTAAGAATGAAAGAAATGGCGAAACAGTATGATTTGAAAGATCGGATTATCTAAAAAACCCTATAAAGCGTCGTAATAATAACTCCTTTACCATCATTCAAAACGACTGCTGATAGTTGCGTAGTTTCTTTCACCTTAAAATTAAATGGCGACTTTAATACGTCCACGCCACTTTGCTTTTTTAAGCGAATTCCTTGTCCAGAAATGATGTCTTTGTTTGGTGTAAAATTGCCTTTTGGCAAATGCTCTGTGAGAATCACATACTTATAATTAACTAACTTTTGAACGATGTTTTGTATTTCTGCATTTGACAAATGTTGCAACACTTGTCGTACCAATGCGCAATCGGCAACTGGTAAATTATCTACTGCGAGATCCAAACACTGAAACTCTAACTTTTCTACCACAAACATTAATTTATTTCGTGTGATGAGTTCAGATACGATATCAACCGCAATATATTTCTCAGTATATTGAACCAATTCCTTTCCGATATTAAAATCGCCACAACCCAAATCGCACACGATCAACGGTTTTTCAAAAGACGTTAAAAAAGATGTGACAGCTTCCACATACGGATTTACAATTTCAGGATGATGCGATCCTTCTCCAGAATAAAAATTAGTATCACTATCGCCCCAAAGTTTTAGCGCATACACTTGTTCCATCGCCGCTTTTGTGGGCCAAGGCTTTTTATTTTTTTTAGGTTTGATTTCTTTATTTTTCAAAAGTGTGCTATTCGTTGTAACTAGCTCAAAAATACATTTTATTTTGCCACGAATTCACGAATATTTAGTATTGTGAGAAGCTGAATCAGTTCAGCTTGACGAAAAGAGCGAAAAGTCTAATGATCTAAAAGCCAAAAAGCGCTTGTACTAAGCGTAGTCGAAGTAAAGCGATACCAAAATCTAAAATACTAAAAAAGGCTCGCCAATTTCTTGACAAACCCTTTTTTCCATTAACTAACCAATCCTAAATAATTATTATGAAATTTCTATGGTGCGTTTCGGTTTTACTTTGTCTTCTTCACGTTTTGGCAAAGCGACTTGTAAAATTCCGTTTGTATATGTTGCGTTGATGGCTTCTTTATTCACCGTTTGTGGTAATTTGAAGGATCTTTTAAAGCTTTCAAAGCTAAATTCTCTGCGTGTGTATTTTTCCGAAAGTGCTGAACTAGTTTCAGCATCTTCTGAACTTGACTCCACATTTTCCTTTCTAGTTTCTGTGCTAATAGTTAACACATCATGATCTAAGGCGAGTACAAAATCTTCTTTTGTTTTTCCTGGTGCGGCAACTTCTAGGATAAAATTGTCTGCCGTTTCTTTAATATTGGTCGCAGGAATATTTGTAGTACTTGCTACTTGATTTGCGATGCCGCCAAACCAATCTGCTGGAAATAATTCGTCAAAAATTGAAGGTAAGTCTGTGTGTTTTCTTTTTACTAAGTTCATAATTTTTATGTTTTTAAGTGATTTAATTTTTTATGTTTTTTTAGTTATTCAAATACGATTGCTATATGGCAAAAAGGATTCCAAGTGTAAAACTGCGCCATTTTGACACTTTTACATGTTATAATAATGACATAGTGTCGTTTTTTTCTAAAAAAGAATGCGACAGTTTGGCGGAAATGTGTAGTGAAGCTCAGATGATGTAGTATAAATCTTAATTATTGTTTTGATATTGAGTGGGATTCTTTTAATTTTAAAGGAATAAATGTTCTCAGAAATCAATTATAAAATAAATCAAAGATTATATAATTTTCAGAAAATATAAAAAATGAAAAAAGAATGACTAAAACTCATTGGAAGCGACATGATCATAGGGTCGAAAGTCTAACTTTAACAATTGAAGGTCTTGAAAAGTCTATTATCGAATTAAGAAAAAAAATAGAAGAAATTTATTGGTATGATGCACTCTGGTTTATAGAAGAAGTAGAACCAATTATAGGATTATCATTTATTGCTTTTCAGAATTACATTAATAGTAGTATATACGATAGATTTGAAACTCTAACAAATCAATATGATAAATATAATCTTGGCAAACCAATAGCAAAAACAGGAAGAACTGATATAGAATTGATTATAGCGATTGCAAATTACTTTAAACATAGAGACGATGCGATGACAAGAGCTTACATAAAAAAACTAAAGATATTTTAACTGATTTTGATTTACTCACCAATAAAGAAAGTGACGTTATTATTTCTATAATAATTAGAGGACGAGACTATATTAGTGAAAATGGAAGCTTATCTGATATTATTAAAAATGTTACCGATTGGAGAGAGCGACTATGGACTGAAGAATAATTTACATATTTTGTACAAAAAAAACTTCTCAACAGATTTTTAAAATCCAAAAAAAAGCCTCCCCAAAACTGGAAAGGCTTTTTATATATAAATTGAATAGACTATATAAACTCTTATTTATTTTGCTAAAACCGCTTGTACTTTATCCGCTGCTTCTTGGAATTCAACCGCAGATTGTACATCTAGTCCAGAATTGTCAATTAAATCCTTCGCGATGTCTGCATTAGTTCCTTGCAAACGAACAATGATCGGCACCTTAATAGCGTCGCCCATGCTCTTATACGCATCTACAACTCCTTGAGCAACACGATCACAACGAACGATTCCTCCAAAGATATTGATTAAGATGGCTTTTACATTCGGGTCTTTTAAGATGATTCTGAATGCTTCTTCTACTCTTTTCGCATCCGCAGTACCACCAACATCTAAAAAGTTAGCAGGTTCTCCACCAGCCATTTTTATTAAATCCATCGTTGCCATTGCCAAACCAGCACCATTCACCATACAACCTACGTTTCCGTCAAGGTCTACATAGTTCAGTCCTACTTCTTTTGCTTCAACTTCAATTGGATTTTCCTCACGTAAATCGCGCATCGCTGCGTAATCTTTGTGACGGAACAATGCGTTTTCGTCCAAGGTTACTTTTGCATCTACCGCCATAATTTTGTCATCCGAAGTTTTCAATACTGGGTTGATTTCAAATAAAGACGCATCCGCTGATACATACGCAGTATACAATGAAGTCACAAATTTTGTCATTTCTTTAAATGCCATTCCGCTTAATCCTAAGTTGAACGCAATTTTTCTAGCTTGAAAACCTAAGATTCCCAATGCAGGATCTATTTCTTCAGTAAAAATTAAATGTGGCGTTTCTTCGGCAACCGTTTCAATATCCATTCCACCTTCCGTAGAATACATAATCATATTGCGCCCGGTGGCTCTATTTAGTAATACAGACATATAAAATTCGTTGGTTTCGCTCTCACCTGGATAGTATACATCTTCCGCGATTAATACTTGGTGTACACGCTTTCCTTCGGCAGAAGTTTGTGGTGTTATCAAATCCATTCCGATGATTTGTCCTGCAATTTCTTCTACTTGTTGAAGATTTTTGGCAAGCTTTACGCCACCGCCTTTTCCACGTCCACCAGCATGAACTTGTGCTTTAATCACATGCCATCCTGTTCCTGTTTCTGCTGTCAATTGCTTTGCAATCTCAACAGCTTCCGCAGGTGTAGAAGCAACTTTTCCTCTTTGAATGCGTACTCCAAAACTTGCTAATATTTCTTTTCCTTGGTATTCGTGTAAGTTCATTTTACGAAATTTTTTATAGAGCACAAATGTAAAAAATCGAATGCACTAAACCCAATTAATTTTGGTTTTTGATGTATTAATAAAATAAAAAGCGTCATTCTCTCAAATGACGCTTTTAAAATGCATTATAAAACTTACATGACGATACATTTTTAGCATAAAAAAAACGAACCTAAGTTCGCTTTAATAGTTTTACATGTTGAATGCAATACTACATTTTAAAAGGCATCGTGCTACTGATTTGTAGCTGGACAACTTCCTGGTCTACAAGTCACACAACTGCATCCGCTTTTAGTACAATCACCAGTAGCTGCTTGTCTTCCTCCTTTAGTCTCTATTTGTAATTCGCTAATTTTATGCTTATTAAGCGTGAGTGACTTCAAATTTCTTCTTTTCATAATTTTAAATTTTAATATTAATGACTGTAAGATAAAACTACTTTTCCTAAAAGAAAATTGCTTCTAATCGTGTTTTATAAATATCGAGCACTAATTACTGCCTATTTTCTCATTGTTTTTAATCAAACTGTTTCCGTACAACCTAATGTCGAAGTGCCTTGTGTATTGCAGTCAGTATCACAACTATTACTATCGCAAGGAAGCATTGATCCATCCGCATTTCCGCCTAAACGTCCGCCAATGGTATGTTGTAAATGACTAATGCTGTTTTTGTTTAATGCTAATGATTTGATGTTTCTTTTTTTCATGATCATTTAATTTTAAGTTACTTTAAAGATAATCAAAATCGCGTTCAGTCATTTACGGTTTTTCCATACAATCTATTTTGCATAAAAAAAGCGAACATTACTGCTCGCTTTTTAAAATCAATATTATTTTAACGTTGACAACGATATGTTGGAGCTTGTAAATTACAAGTTAAGACACCAGTACAATCTCTTATCGTTGGACAACTATCTGTGTTTCTATTTCCTCCACCGATATTTCCTTGTAACTCGCTGATTTTTTGTTTGTTTAATAAAAGTGAATTTAGATTTCTTTTTTTCATGATTTAAAATTTTAATGATTGATGATTTAAATTTGCTGACAAAAATAATGAGCCAAATTTTCAATAAGTTCAGTCTTTTCACTTTTTATTTTTAGAAAAACACCCTCAAACTACAAAAGCTTTAAATTGTTACAAATATAACTTTTTGTTTAATTTTTATATTTTTTAAATAGTTTTCTTTATCGTATCTTCATTTTAACATAGTTTTGAATTGTTAAAAATACATCATGAAGCATACCGATTTATTAGATATTGCACATACGTTTGGAAATCCAACGTATGTGTATGACGCAGAAAAAATTTCGTCGCAATACGAACGCTTAACGAATGCGTTTCAAAACGTAACCAACTTAAAATTACATTATGCCGTAAAAGCATTGTCCAATGTGAGCATTTTAAAGTTGATGAAATCGCTTGGCGCGGGATTGGACACTGTTTCCATTCAGGAAGTGCAATTAGGCCTTACCGCTGGATTTGACGCCAACGAAATTATGTACACACCCAATGGTGTTTCCTTGCAAGAAATAGAAAAAGCAGCGCAATTAGGCGTAAAAATCAACATAGATAACCTTTCTATTTTAGAACAATTCGGAAGCAAACATCCTACTATTCCGGTTTGTATTCGAATCAATCCGCATGTAATGGCTGGTGGAAATCATAACATTTCTGTAGGACATATTGATTCTAAGTTTGGAATTTCCATTCATCAAATTCCGCATGTATTGCGTATTGTTGAACTAACAGGAATGCACATCAATGGAATTCACATGCACACCGGAAGTGATATTTTAGATATTGATGTGTTTTTGTACGCCTCAGAAATTTTGTTCAACGCAGCAGAAAACTTTAAAGAATTGGATTTTATCGATTTTGGAAGTGGCTTTAAAGTTCCGTACAAAAAAGACGATATTCAAACCAATATTGAAGAATTAGGCGAAAAGTTAACGACACGTTTCAACGAATTTTGCTCAGATTATGGTAAACAATTGGCACTCATTTTTGAGCCTGGAAAGTTTCTCGTGAGTGAAGCTGGTTCATTTTTGGCAGAAGTGAATGTGGTAAAACAAACGACTTCCACGGTTTTTGCTGGTATTGATAGCGGTTTCAATCACTTAATTCGTCCGATGTTATACAATTCTTATCATCATATTGAAAATATTTCCAATCCGGAAGGTCGTGAACGGTATTATTCCATTGTAGGTTATATCTGCGAAACGGACACATTTGGCAATAATCGTAGAATTTCTGAAATCCGCGAAGGCGATATTTTAAAATTTAATAATGCTGGTGCGTATTGTTTTTCCATGGCGAGCAATTACAATTCGCGGTATCGTCCTGCCGAAGTTTTATGGTATAATGATGAAGCGCATTTGATCAGAAAGCGTGAAACTTTTGATGATATTTTAAAAAATCAGGTTGAGATTGATATTTCAACCCAAAAAAAGAAAGAACCTGTTCCTAAAGAAGTTTAGGTAACCAAGTAAAGTGATAAAGTGTCTGCAAATTGTAGGCACTTTTTTAGTATGTAATACTCCTGAAAATTTCATCTCTTTAGATAAAATAGTATCTTGTAAAACAATTATTTTTCAAGTACATTTTTATGAAAAAATTACTCCTATTGCTACCATTATTGTTCCTCAGTTGTGCCAAAGAAAATAACCCCATTTTATTTGCTCTAAAGGCTGATTCTGAAAAGATTCAAAACGTCATGAGCAATTTGGAAGCTTACGAAGTCCAGATTATGGTGACCGATTCGGATGGAAATGATTTTAGCTTTCAAATAAACGATTCCGCTTATTTTTATCCAGCGAGTAGTGTCAAATTTCCTGTGGCGCTTTTGGCGTTAGAAAAAGCAAATGAACTTGCTGCCATTGATAGTAAAACCTCTTTTCTTCAGCAAGATGATTCCATACAAACCACTATTAGAAACGAAGTTCAAAAGATTTTTGCCGTGAGTAATAACGAAGCTTACAATCGATTATTTGAGTTTTTAGGTCAGGATGAAATCAATGATCGCTTACATAAAAAAAACCTCAACAACATAGCAATTCGTCATCGTTTGAGCACGAAAAATGCAGCTAATCTTACCAGCAAATCCATGATATTTATGCAAAATGACAGTATTGCGTATTTGCAAGCAGGGAAGAAAAATACAAATGTAGCACTTGTACCTCTTTATAAAACATTCAAAGGCAAAGGATTTTACCGAAATGACTCTTTAATTTCACAACCTATGGATTTTTCACAGAAGAACTATCTTCCAGTTTCCTCTCTTCATGAATTGATGAAACGGATACAGTTTCCTGAAAAGTATCCTGAAAAAGAACAATTTAAAATCTCAGAAAGCGATCGTGAATTTGTGCTAAAGGCCATGTACAAAACACCCAGAACACAAGGGTATAATGCTAAAGAATATTATGATAGTTATGTAAAATTCTTCCTGTTTGGTGATTCAGAAGCGCCAATTCCTGCGCATATTAAAATCTATAATAAAGTGGGCTACGCCTACGGATATTTAACGGATTGCGCCTATATTGTGGATGAACAGAACAATATTTCATTCTCGATTACCGCGACAATTCATGTGAATAAGAATCAAATTTTCAATGACGATACGTATGAATATGAAACCATTGGAATTCCATTTTTAGCGGAATTGGGTAGACAAGTACATCAATTTTATCTCAAAAAGAAACATTAATACAGATGAAAACGATTTTTTGCTTTTTAATTTTTAGTTTTTCTTTAGGCAATGCGCAACATTTGAGTATCAAAAGAGATACGATTTTATCAACGAAAGACACCATTTTTTTATCTGTTAAGAACAATATGTTGTCGCCAATGTTTTGTAAATTTTCTCCAAAAAAGAACATTCCGAAAGGAATTATTTACAATGAAAATTTTGTTTTAAAACCTTCTGAAAAGCGCTTAGGTTTCATAAGAATTCCAAGCAATATTCTCGAAACTTACAGCGCAAAAATTAATCTGAGTGATTATTTTAGTTTTAAGTTTGGTTACGGCGATCCAAGCACTGTAAAACATGATGATTCTTATCGATATGTATTGCCATACAAGAAAAAACGAAAGTTAATTCAAGGAAACTTTGGAAAATTTTCACACGATCATATTGCTTCTTATTACGCGTTTGATTTTGGAACTCAAATTGGCGATACCTTGTACGCTGCGCGCGAAGGAAAAGTCGTTTTGATCAAAGAAGATTCTAAGAAACATGGACGTACTCGAAAGTACATTAATGATGGTAATTATATCATAATTCAACACAATGATGGTACCACAGCTTCGTATTATCATTTAAAATTTAATGGTGTTTTGGTTGAAAAAGGTGATCTTGTACAAAGAGGTCAACAAATTGGAATTTCAGGAATGACAGGGTTTACGACAGTTCCACATGTACATTTTGTGGTGCATAAAGCTACTGTTGAAAACGGAAATGTTTCGGTTTCAATTGAGTTTGAAGGATATGTGGGAAAGAAATTTAAAAAAGGGAAACGGTATTTTCGAAAATAGTAACTTATGGAAAGCTTCAAGCAATATTCTTAGTTTGTCGATTGGACACAACAAAAATATAATTTAGATATGATTGCCTATTTTTCAACTAGTGAAGAGTATCGAAAAAAAGTAGCTGTACACAATTTATTGGCATCTACAAATCATTTGGCACTTGCCACTTCTTATAAAGCAAATGCAAAATTCTTTTTAGAAAAAATTAAAAAACGGCTTGAAACTGAAGAGTAATTTACAGATTCTCATAGAACGTCAAACCATTTTTATCTAAGTCGTAAAAAGCGAATTCTTTGGTTCCCCAAGCAGTTTCTTTGAGAAAAGTTTGTGCGTGAAACATTCCTTTATTTTTGTATTCGTCAAATAATGTTTCTGTGTTTGCGACTAAAAAACGTAACATCGGGCGATCAACAGTGTGTTCCCATTCGGAAGCATCATGCCATTGCAAATGAACCTCCACATTTCCACGACGAATTCCAGCGTATTTCGGATCTGTTTTATCATCTGCAAACGCAAGCGTAAACCCCAAATTATGCACATAAAATCCAATAGAAGCCAACACATCTTTAACCGCTAATACAGGATGTACGCTCAAAAATTGTTCGGTTGTTTTCATGTTTTAAAATTTATTTTTGATCAAATTCACGCTTTCTTGAAACTCAGCAATCATATCACTGACAACCGTTGCTGCAGGTTTGATATCGTGAATTAACGCTGAAACTTGTCCAATTTCCAATTCGCCTTCCACCAAATCGCCTTCAAACATGCCACGTTTGGCGCGTGCTCTTCCTAATAAGGTTTTGAGCTCGTCTATGGTTGGTGCTTTTGTATATAATGCTTCAATGTCTTCGTAGAATTTATTTTTTAGCAACCGAACAGGCGCCAATTCTTTCAACATCAATTTGGTGCTTCCTTCTTTGGCTTCGACTACTTTTTTCTTGAATTCTATATGCGATGATGCTTCTTCAGTTGCAACAAATCTGCTACCTACTTGTACGCCATCTGCACCTAAAACCATCGCGGCTAACATGGCTTTTCCACTTCCAATACCGCCAGCTGCAATGAGCGGAATTTCTACCTTTTCTTTTACCGTTGGAATCAACGTTAAGGTCGTTGTTTCTTCGCGTCCATTGTGCCCGCCAGCTTCAAAACCTTCTGCAACCACAGCATCTACGCCAGCTTCTTGAGATTTTAAAGCAAATTTTGAACTACTGACCACATGTGTTACCGTAATTCCATTTTCCTTTAAAAAAGGCGTCCACGTCTTTGGATTTCCCGCAGAAGTAAAGACAATTTTTACGCCTTCTTCCACAATAATTTGCATGATTTCTTCAATATTCGGATATAACATCGGAACATTGACACCAAACGGTTTTTCGGTTGCCTTTTTGCATTTCTGAATGTGTTCACGTAATACATCTGGATACATGGAACCAGCGCCAATTAAACCCAATCCGCCAGCATTGCTGACCGCAGAAGCCAATCGCCAACCGCTTGCCCAAATCATTCCACCTTGAATGATTGGATATTGTATGTTGTATAATTGTGTAATTCTATTTTGTGCAAACAAAGCCATGTTATTGTTTTATGAGTTTTTTGGTGAATTGTGTTCCATTCGCTTCAATTCGCAGAAGATACATTCCAGAAGCTAATTGACTTACATCAATATTTGTATACGTTGTATTTGCCGTGTATGTTTTTACCATTTTCCCAACTAAAGTTCCAATCGTAATTGTGGCATTTTCAAAACCTTCTGGCAAGTTAATTTGTACAATCGCTTTTGCGGGATTTGGAAATACTTGAATGGTAGCTTCACTCCTATTTTCGGAAACTGACAATGTTTGAAACGCAGATTCAAAGTCTGGAATTCCATGGCCTAATTGTATCGTTGGATTTGCATAGATAGAAGCTGATTCGCGCACGAGTTGCATCAATTCCAAATTAGTTTTATTCGGAAAAGCTTGCACCAAACATGCCATAGAACCTGCAATAATTGGCGAAGAAAAAGACGTTCCATTGGAAAGCACTACATTTCCTCCCGAACTGATCACATATACACTGGCACCTTGCGCCACCACATCGGGTTTTACAGGAATATTTGGCGTGCGTCCACGTGAACTAAACGACGCGTAATTTCCACTTGCATTTACAGCTCCAATGGTAAATCCGTTTCCATCGCCAGGCGCTGTGATAATTCCCCAAGTTGGATCATTTCCTGAATTTCCAGCGGAATTTACAATCAACAATCCTTTTTCAACCGCAATATTAGCACCTTTCGTAATAAAGGCTGTATTTCCGTCCATATCTGCTGGTGTGTAATTGTATTTAGTTTCATCAAAAGTACTGTAACCCAAGGAAGTATTTACCACATCAACACCTAAACTATCGGCGCGTTCTGCTGCTTCAACCCAATACGATTCTTCCACAGGTGTTTCCGTTGCTGCATCTTCCGTACGAAATAAATAATAGCTTGCATCTGGCGCAGTTCCTACAAATTGTCCGTCAATATAACCCGCCATATCTGACAATACGTTAGTTCCGTGACTGTTTCCGGTATACGCATATACATCTGCATTTCTATCTACAAAATCGTAGCCATTTAGCAAATCACCATTATCGCGCAATCGCTGAAAAGCTGCCATGGTGTTTACATTGGTAAATCCGCCATCTAACACCGCCACCGTAACGCCTTCACCGGTGTAATCGAGTTCATGTAGTTTGTCTATTTTAATCATGGCTGCTTGATTGGAACCGTTTCCATAATTGTACATGACCAAGGTTTCAAATTTTTCTGCTGTTCTTTCTAGTTGCACTTCCGTAGATGGTCTACTGGAAGGATTCAGCGAGCGATCTGCATATACAATTTGATTGACAAAAGCCAGATTCAATAAGGCATCAATATCCGTTTGCGTTCCTAAGACATGCACACAATTGAACCATTTTGATTTCGCTTTTACTGTAATTCCTGTTTGTGCTTTTACTTGTGTAATATATAATTCATTAACAGGAACATCACGTTCATCAATGACAACACCATGATTTCCTTTACGATCAATGGCTTTTTGCGTTAGAATTGTGATCGGATTTGCTAAAGAATTTGCTACATTAGGTTTGTCTGTAAAATATACCCAAGCATGCTCGGTTTGCGCAAAACTCAGTTGTGCAAAAAATAAAATTCCTACTACGATTAACTTTTTCATATACTGTATACTTCTTCGTTCAAGGTTCAAGGTTCAAGGTTCAAGGTTCAAGGTTCAAGGTTCAAGGTTCAAAACTAAAAAGATCACAGAGTATAGAATTAAGAGTTAAGACTTTTTTCGTTAAAAACTTTAATATTCAGTGTCCAAAATCAAAAAATCGTCAATCAAAAATCTTTAATAGTTCAAGGTTAAAAACTTCATCATTCAATATTCCGTATTCAATATTCGATATTTTTCGATTTCGATTTCGATTTCGATTTCGATTTCGATTTCGATCTCGATTTTAGTTTCAACTTCAATTTCATTTTCAGGCTTCAACCTCATCAAGAAATCACTCCAGAAC
Organism: uncultured Kordia sp.; assembly: GCA_964351775.1. GTDB lineage: Bacteria > Bacteroidota > Bacteroidia > Flavobacteriales > Flavobacteriaceae > Kordia. The sequence goes on from CAYGPQ010000003.1 coordinate 27,419, forward strand.
CAATGAGTTCATCTTCTAGATACCAAGCTACAAATTGTCCTTCTGTAATGGCACTTTGTGGATTTTCAAAATCTACATACATCCCACCATCAATTTTATAGATTAATGCTTTTTCTAAGGATTGACGGTAACGAATACGCGCCATTACTTCCATAGATTCGTCTGGCTTTAATGCCATATCTTCTCGAACCCAATGCAATTCATCATCTTTTACAAATAAGGTACGTCGGTACAATCCTGGATGCGTTTTCCCTTGTCCTGTATAAATTATGTTCTCTTTTACGTCAGTTTCTATGACAAATAGCGGCTCAATGGTTCCCCCAACGGCTAAGCCTTTTCGTTGTCCTTTGGTAAAATAGTGTGCACCTTGATGCGTTCCTACTACTTTTCCATCGGTTTGTTGATAGGTATATTTTTCAGCATAATACGCCAATTCTTCTGCTTTGTTTGCAAACTCAGGCACTGCTTTGTGATAGCTTTCTTTTTCTTGCGGAACTTCTACAATGACACCTTCTTTTGGTTGTAATTGTTGTTGTAAAAAGTCTGGCAATTTCACTTTTCCGATGAAACATAATCCTTGCGAATCTTTTTTATCGGCCGTGATTAAATCTGCTTTTGCGGCAATTTCTCGTACTTCAGGCTTAGTCAAATCACCAATTGGAAATAATGATTTTTCTAATTGTTCTTGTGATAGTTGACATAAAAAGTACGATTGATCTTTGTTTCCGTCTTTTCCTGCTAATAATCTATGAATTTGTTTCCCGTCTTTTTCAATGGTTTCTTTTCTGCAATAGTGACCTGTTGCGACATAATCCGCACCTAAATCCAATGCGATTTTGAGAAATACATCAAATTTTATTTCGCGATTGCATAATACATCTGGATTTGGCGTACGTCCTTTTTCGTATTCGTTAAACATATAATCAACGATACGTTCTTTGTATTCTTCGCTTAAATCTACTGTTTGAAATGGAATGCCTAATTTGTCTGCCACAATCATAGCGTCATTGCTATCTTCTAACCATGGACATTCATTGGAAATGGTCACAGAATCATCATGCCAGTTTTTCATGAAGAGACCAATAACTTCATATCCTTGCTCTTTGAGAAGGTATGCTGTTACACTTGAATCTACACCGCCAGAAAGTCCTACTATTACTCGTTTCATTTTTTTTGATTCACTTGTTTGTTTGGATAAGACGAAACCTATCCGAATTACTGACAAAGATACTACCTTTTTCGCTTTTTTACGAGTGCATTCGCGCCAAGCGTATTTACTTAATTAGAAATTACTGAGCCTAATGAAATAGTCATACCTTTTGCCATTTGAATCTACTGTAAAAGAAATTGATGATTTTTTTCTTTATTCTAACTAAAAAATTAGAGCATAGCCTTAGCAACGGTTTCTTTTTTTAGTGAAGTAGAAAGGGAAAAAGGACGTTTTATTACGGTAAATTCAAATGGTAAATGGTATCAGCTGTATGAAATTCATATAGACCTAAGATCCCGCTGTGCAGCGGGATTAGTTCAACTTACAATTTTGAGCGCGTCCTGCGGACTTCTCAAAATCACGAAACATCATAAAAAGCAGATCCCGCTGTGCAGCGGGATTAGTTCAACTTACAATTTTGAGCGCGTCCTGCG
>CAYGPQ010000003.1:29162-80858 GCA_964351775.1 uncultured Kordia sp.
CAGCGGGATTAGTTCAACTTACAATTTTGAGCGCGTCCTGCGGACTTCTCAAAATTGAGTTTCACTAACAAAAAAGCCTGAATGGAAAGAACATTCAGGCTTTTCTAATTCACTCGCTCCGTACACATCATTGAAATACAAAGTATTCTGAAAGTTTGTGACTGTATTGAACTCGTCGTCGTGATTTTCCGTATGAATATAGAAGATTTAAACACGATTCCGTATTGATTAAAACAATTTAAAGTTTGAAATTCCCCTATTGTTTTTTATACTTACGAATTCATTATTATGTTAATACTATGTTAGACATTATTTGTTGTTCTTTTTATTTCATCTTTTTTACCTATATTCGATTTTGACAAGTGTCAGACAAATAAACATCGTCCACATAGATTCTTGTGAAGAAAATTTAAAAAAATAGTAGTAGATGAAATTGAAAATAGTAGCTATTGTAGCATTCGTTTTTTGTGTTTGTAACACCAGCTTTTCGCAAGAAGTAACCACGGATAGTCTTGATATTAAGATTGGTCAAATGCTCATGTTAGGTATTGGAAGCGATACCGAAATTCGATCTGACAATAAGATGTTGGCGGATATTAAAGCACAGAAATTAGGTGGTATTTTATTGTATGAGAAAAATATCACGAAGCTGAATTCGGTTGAAAACCTAAAGAAACTAATTGCAACACTCAGAAAAGATGCCGTATTACCACTTTTAGTAAGTATTGATGAAGAAGGCGGAAAAGTAAACCGATTGAAGCAAAAGTATGGTTTTCCTAAAACCGTTTCGGCAAAATATTTAGGCGAAATTGATGCTATTGATAGCACTAAATATTACAGTGATATTGTTGCGCACAACTTGTTATTATTGGGTATTAATGTAAATTACGCACCTGTTTTAGATGTTCATAATGCAGATAATCCGCCCATTGGAAAAAATGAACGTGCGTTTTCTGAAGATCCAATCAAAATTATTGAGCATGCACGACAAGTGATTTCGAGCCATCGGTATTTTAATGTAAAGACAGTAGTAAAACATTTTCCGGGACATGGAAATTCGAAAGAAGATTCACATTTTAATGTGACAGATGTTAGTAAATATTGGCAACAGCAAGAAATTTTTCCATATATCAAATTATTGTATGAAGGAAATGTAGACGCAATTATGACAGCGCATATTGTGAACGAAAAGTTAGATGATTCTAAGTTACCTGCAACACTTTCTAAAAAGATTATGACCGATTATTTACGTGGCGATCTTGGATTTGACGGCGTTATTTTCTCTGATGATATGCAAATGAAAGCGATTGCCGATCAGTTTGGTTTTGAAAAATCGATTCAAATGGCAATTCATGCGGGCGTAGATGTGTTGATGTTTTCAAACCATATTCCCATGAAAGGTCGCGATATGATTCTTCCACAAGATATTATTGATATTGTCAAGAAAATGATTGCTGACGGCGAGATTTCAGAAAAACGTATTGACGAATCGTATCGACGTATTTTAAAGTTCAAGAAAGACCTGTAATTCAAAAAACTATTCTCGATACCTTTTTTTCTCAAATAATACTCGATTTGACGTTTTTTGAGTTAGAATTACGTCAAATCGAGTATTATTTGAATCTATTCAGCTTCTATATATTCCGATATTCCTCCAGATAAGTCGCCATTAAGCCATTTCCAATCAAATTTTAATCCTAGTTTGCCATCTTTATTTTCTGAAATAACACCTTTTGATTCTCCTACTTTTAGCTCTCCTGCTTCAGTTAAGCATTGAAATAGGAGCTCTATTTTTGAAGCTTCGGTTTGTTTCCCAACGATAAAACCTTCTAGGATGGCTCCGCCTTTGTAGGTTCCTGTTATTACAGTTCCATTTTGATAATATTTAAATACCGTTTCCACTGATGACAAACCACTTTTATTTTCAAGTAAGATAAATTTTTTGTTGTTTAAATTCATGCTTTAATGTTTTATATGTTAGTTATTTCTAATCATTTCAAATTACCCAGGCGAAACTTTTATTGGATGTGGAAATCCTTTCCCTAAGACTTTCATTTGGTCGATATTTAAACCGTCTTCATTATCAAAACCGCTATTTACATCTCTTAATTTTTAATAATCTTCTATGACAATTTTACCTGTATAGATGTCATTATCTAAGAATAATTTGTAAATGTATACATTAGAACTTGCGATTCCTGTTTCGGATTTTTTTAATTCTATTGTGTGTCCTGATCCTTTTTTGGAAGTTATCAATGCGCCTGTTAAAGCATATACTTTTAATTGTATGTTTTGGTACGATTTTGAAGCTTTAAAAAGAATCATTTCTGCGTTTGAGGTGATGATGAGTTTGTCTCGATGAGAAGTTACGTCATCTACCGTATGTAAAGGTTGTCCGTTAGGTTCTTCTCCAAGTCCTGTACACGGATAGTTAGGATTGTTTGGATCGGCACAGGCTCTTAATTCATCCCAATGGTCTCTGAGAATCACTGGAACTCTCGTAAAATTAATTTGTACACCGTGTAATTGTGGCATTCGCCCATCCGTATTCGGATCTCCATTGTGTGCTATAAAGTCTGAAACATCCGTTGGATTTGGTCCCCAAGTTGACATGTATAGATTGCAATTCGTTATTCCCGTAGAGTACAATCGAAATGGGCTGCATTCACTCGTTTCGTTTGAATCATACGGAGCCACTGGATCAGGTTTAGTCCATAATCCTCCGTCAAAATTAGGTACGCCATATCCTGAATACATTCTATCAGACCAAGCAATTATTTCTGGATCGTTTGCAGCATGTTTAAACCAAGGCATTAAATGTTGTAAAAAAGCATATCCCACATGTAAGGCTCCCACTACTGGTAAGTAATTACGATCGGCAGTTTGGTTTGGATCTGGATGAATTCCGCCTGCAGGTCCATCAATATAGCGGTAAGGATCTCCATTTGTTCCTTTGGTATCTATTCTAGGATATAATCTGCTAAAATACAAGTGTACATCATTATAGCCATTGATATCTCCCCAAAGCGGCACGCCACCATTTCCCATACGTATTTGTGCATCTTCTTGAAAAAAAGCATTGTTTTGAAGATCTTCATCCAATGCAATAGCTCTTACTGCTTCTAAGATTTGAATGTCATCGTACATGGCTGCAAAAAAAGCCAACGCAGGTTTTTTTCCCATGTGTTGTCCGGCTCCTGAACTAAAAGGAACGCCCATTTTAAATACACCATAGTTATCTATTCCTTTTTGTATGAGTGAATAGACTGCCATTCTTTTTTCTTCCGCAGTTTCCAAACCAAAAACCTGCGTAATATCTTCCAAAAGTTGAAGTGCTTGATCGGATCCATACGGCGGTTGTGCTGCGTGTGGAATAACAGCACGATGGAATTCACCAAGACCTTGATGGTATAGTTCAATTTCTGGCGTAAGCCAGTGCATAAAACCAAATTCGCCACCAATAATTCCGTTGTTACCATCGGATGCTTGAGGAAGATTAGGTAGTCGGTTCATTTTCACATTTGCAGTATCATATAAAGGTTTCCAATCGCCATGAAATGGAGGTCTGAATGTATTTACACCTCTTTCTGGTGGTATTTCGGAGAGTATTGTTAGAATTGTAGCCGTTTGCACACAACCCGCATAAATAGAGGAAGTACCACATCCTACTGTTGTCCCTAAAGCTTTGTATATTGATTCTCCCGGACTGGCAAGATATGGGAGCGAATTCATTAAATTAAGTGTCGGTTCGTAATGACTATAAGTATTCAACACACCTTGCTTTTGTTGTGTAAAAGGGAGTAGAATTGCTGGATTATTAGGATCTCTTAGTAAGTCAGGATTCACCATTGCACCATTAAATTCTCCATCTGGTGTAATGTTTGAAATTAATACATTCCCCGTTGGCGCATTTGGTGCCACCCAATAGTCACCATTTACAAATTGTCCAAATTCGCAAGGTCCATTGTCACAGGAAACTGAAAAAGTGAAGGTAACACCATCTCTTACAATGGCGACTTCATTGGTAGTTTGTGCATAAACGAATGTGTTTGTTAAGAAAAAAGTTAAAAAGATAGCGAGATAGAAAACGGAGATTTTCTTTAATTTTTGTGGTGTTTTAGTTAAGTTCATTTTTCGGTTTATATGTGTTGTATTATTTAAAAAAAGATGTGAATATGCGCTCTCACAAAAGAAATTGGAGATTGTTTAACGTGAATTGGTTTTTGTATGGTTGTGAAATTAATTTTTAATCTTATCTAAATCAGCTTTATACGTATTTAAATTTTCATCATTTGTGTTTTCGGCATGCGTAATTGCTTTTTTGTATGACTCAATGGCTTGTGTACGATCGCCTTTATCTTGATATGCCTTCCCCAAACCATTATAAGCGCGCGCATTTTTTGGATTATTTTTGATGATGATATTGAAAATTTTAATAGCTTCATCTGGTTCATTATTTTTTAAATAAAGCTCCGCGCAGGTATTAGCTTGTCCCGTTCGTAGGTTTTCAATAAAACCACTTCCTTTAAATTCATTGATGAGTACATCCAAAGTTGGATAGTTATTTTCACGTATTGCAAGACGAACAAGGAGATATCTTCCCCATTGTCCCATATCTTCTGATATGTTATATTTTTTAGCTCTTTCTTTATAGAATGTTTTTACATACGCCAAACCTCCTTTTTTATTGAATTCATCTACATTTTTAAATTCAAGAAGCGGATAATCATAGAAATACGCTCTGAGTCCATAAGAAATGGTTTCCACAGGACTTATTCTATGTCCAAACGCACCATGAGCACTTATTTCGTTATACGTCCAATTAAAGGATTCTGGTGCTTTCTTTGTTAGTATCTCAATAGTAGTCTTCACCCAAGTTACTGCTTCTTCCTTGGTTCCGGAAACGTATAAAAAACTATGTAAATTTTTATGTTCAGTTAGTAAAGTATCCATAACATTCGGATTGAAAAAAACAGGTGTTGCTGCTAAGTATCCAGAAAAAAGTGCTGGTTTTTCTGCCAGCGCATTTATCACAAAACCTCCAGCAAATTGCCAACCAAAAAGGATTCGTTCTGTGGAAGTTCTAAAGTTTGTATCTATAAAATGAACTACTTCATTTTCGATGAAATTTATCGTGTTTTTTGTCTTTTTGGAACTAAAGAATTCTCTTCGCTCTTTCCAATTTGTTGTGATTCCAACCACAATAAAATCAGGCATTGATTTAAAGTTGGTTTCAGTCCCCGTAAAAACTTTTTGTAGCGAGGTTGCCACAGCAAACCAATTTTGTCCGTCGATTATATATAAAACAGGATATTTTTTGGTTGTATCCTGGTGATAATTTTCTGGTAAAGAAACTTGAAGTTGTTGCTCTTTTCCTGTTATTTCTGAATGAAATGTATAGTTAGTCTCAAAAAAAGTAGCTGTTTTTTGTTCTTGGCTAAAAGCAAAATTTATTAGAAAAAATAGTAAAACTGTTGCTGTTTTTTTTAGTATCATAACTGTTATTTTAGTCCTGTTTTTTTTACTCTAAATCATCCGCATATAAAATATTGATATCTACAAAACCTTTGTCTCTTATTGGAATTAAAGCTTTGTATGCTTCGCTATCAAACATTTCGGTTAAGGCTTTTTTGGAAGGGAAATCCATGACTAATAGAAATACAAAAGACTGTTTCCCGTAGTATGTATCTGTTAGCTTGCTCCTTTTTACAACAGTTCCTCCGAGATTTAATAGTAATGGCATTACTTCTTGAACATACTTTTTTAGCTGCTCCATTTCGTTCGTATTCGGAGTCGAAGTCACTATAAGTGTTGTGCTGTCCATCGATTTCGGGTTTACTATTTCATTTTTATGTTTTGAATTGCTACAGGAGAAAGCTGTCAAACTTACACACAGTAGTATTAGTAGTTTTAAACTGTTTTTCATTTCTTTTTTATTGAGATTTATATTCTTTCCACCGCTTTATAAATTCATTAAATAGATACGGATAGACAATTTTCCGCTTAAAAGGATCAATTAATTTAATATAGAAAGATCCGAATTTACTTCTGTGTTTTACATAAGATGCCATTTGAATTTTAAAGCATCCATCTTCCTTTTCTATCCACGAATAGTGCATTAAAGCGTGTTCGGATGCATTAGAAATTTCATTGAGTGTTTCGTTTTCAAATGAGTAAACCGTCTTAAAATCTAAATAGTTATCAGTTCTTATATCAATATTGAGCTTAGATGAATGATTTAATTTTTCTGCATCTGTCATTCTATCTGTTAAGTTGAATTCTAAACTATCAGGAATTGGTAATTTATTTACATTTTTATCTATGTTGAATAGTTTACCAATGACAGCTCTGAATTTGAATAGTAAGCCAGTTATACTATTGTTAAAAGCATTTTTAAAAGTGGGTTCTATGGCAATTTTTCGAAATTTATATAGACTATCATTTTCAGAAATTTTAAAACAAATTGGAAATTCCCAAACATCAAGAAGCTCGAAGTCATAGGCTAATTTCTGAACATACCATGCATTCGTATTATGTTTTATATTTTGAATTTGGTAGTTCATTGTTATTGAATGATACAGTATAGTAGTTAAAGTATTTTATGTTGACATTAAAGATATCTAGGCATGTGATAAAATTGAAAATCTTAATTTTTGATTATCAAATAGGTTCCATTTATCATCAAGAATAAACAGCATATCATCTTGCTTTAAAAGTGTCTGATCAAATGTTGTTGTGTCTTTCGGTGTAAAACCTAAGATTACCTGCTTTATTTCTTCCTGTATTAATGAAGGAATTAGATCTTCTATTTGGATTTCTTTTTCACAGAAAACATCGTTTATATGTAAAACCGTATCCTTGAATTCTGCAATGACAATAGCATCAAACTTCTTGATATAGTACACATTTTGATTCATGAAAGATGTGCAATAAAACATAATTAGAGACGCATTGTCAACCATTGAGATTTTTGAAAAAGTGCATGATTGATTTATTTTTTTTAAAAGAAAGTCTTCATTTTTTTTATTCGACATGTCAAGTTTTATAAAATCAGGAGTGGCGCCTTCTGATTGTATTTTTATAGCGTGTTGGTATTCTTTTGCAGCATTGAAGCCAAATTTTGGATAAAAATCAAGTACCGTATTATTGGCGAATAGATATATTAAATCGCATTTACCTCGCCAATCTTCTAATACTTTCTCCATGAGAATTCTGTTTAAACCTTGGTTTCTGTATTTCGGATCTGTCATTACAGTGCCAATTTGCAGGTATGTTCTTTTTTCTCCATGGACCAAAAAGTCAATAACATTTACAGATACGTTCGAAATGATATCCTTTCCATCTGCTAAGGAATAAGGTATATATTTTTCATCCCAATACCCGCTTTGATACCAATCTTCAAAGTCGAATCTATAGATTTTTCTTGTCAAACTATTAAAACTACTCCGTAGGTGCTCATCATTTTTATAATTAACGATGTACTTATATACTTTACTTCCATTGATTTTTATATGTTCCATAATGAAATTCCTTAGTTTAAAATCATTCAATATCTATCACAATTGTTAACATACTAATTTACAGAAAAAAAAACTTTTATTTTAATCCCATATCTGTGGGCGGTCAATCCCAATAGTTCTCAAATAACTTAGTATTTGTCCTGTGTGCACAGCTTCATGGTATGCAATTCGATTCAAGTAATCACCAAGTTTTTTGTGTTGTCCTACTTCTTTTCTATCAATCTTATTATTTTCTAAATCTGACTCGCTCAAATTATATATCATACTTAGAAAATCTGCTCGATATTTTTCCGAAAAATCCAATTCATTTTTTAAGTCTGAATATTTTAATCCATTCCACGGCGATTGATAATTACCTAAATCTCCTTTGTTTTCTATTATTTTATGAAAAAGGTGTTCGCCTTCCAAAACATGTCTTATCATTTCTATACTAGTAAAGGCATTGTCATCAGGTTTCCAATTCAGAAATTCGTCTGGAATTCCACTCCATAATTTCACACTTCGCCTTCTGATTTCTAAAAAATTTAGTAGTATTATTTCAATTGAATTCATTCGCTTTTATTTGCTAGTTTATGCTACTGCTTAGCAGAAAGCGTATTTCTAGTTATTATTCTCCCTTGAATGACGATTTCCGAAATGTCATTGTATGCTGTAATATCCTTTAAAGGGTTTTTGTTTAAAATTAAAAGATTCGCTTTTTTGCCAGTTTCTACAGTTCCGTAAAGGTTTTCTAACTGAAATGCTTTTGCGTTTTCAATGGTTGCGGAAGCTAGTATGCTACTTAATGGAATTCCCGCGTTTTGCATCTCCAACATTTCTAAGTATCCATTGTAACCTGGCGGATTTCCGTATGTGGGAGACGAAGGTGTGTCAGTCCCAAATAAGACCAATCCATTTTTATCATGTATATATTTTAGACTCACTTTCCCTTGTGTTGAAATGCGATTGAAATTAGTAGAGATTATATTTTTAGGTGCATCACCAAAGACATTTGCATACATTATTTCTGCATTGAGCTTATAATATTGAATCAATTTTTCAGGAAGTACATTTTTTAATTCTGGGTTATTTAAAAATTCTGAATTTGTGAGCGTTCTTAAACCATTTATTACTTGTAACGTTGGAATATAATATGTTTTATTACTTAGTTCAATATCTAATACTCTGGCAATCTCTTCTGGAATTTTATTTGAATTGTCTAATCGATATTGCTCCCAATTCCATAAACCATGAACTATAATGTCTACCTCAGCATTTGCCAAAAAGCGATGTGCTTCCATAGAATTTCCATGCGCTACTAAGACTAGATTGTTTTTGTGTGTTGCTGCTTTTAGTTCATTCATTAATTGAACAGAAGGTACAGGAAAAGCTGGTTGTGTTGGATCAAATCCTGGTTCATAGTATGTTTTTACGGCGATAGCACCTGATTCGGCAATCCGTTTTACAACCGCTTCTGGTGTATGATTTTGTTTGGCGTATTTTTCAGCAATAGGATACGCTTCATTGTCTTGATAAATGAAGTTAGGAATTTCATCACTCCAATTCGTGAGTCCATAACCATTGCCAATAACAGCGCCACCACCAACATAATACAGGTCTGGTTTAATTTCTGCGGCATTAAATTCAGCAAGCCTTTTGGGTTTGGCAGTTCCTAAATCAATTAATGTTGTATACCCAAAATACAGGTAACTTTTAGGAAGTTGCTTGCGAAATTCTTTCACGATTTCAGGATTTTCTATTTCCTCTTTTTCAGAAAGCGCATCCGTACTTGTAACATGTACGTGACTGTCTATTAATCCCGGAATTATGAATTTTCCTTTAGCATCAACTGTTTTAAAAGCGCCTTCCAAATTAGGTTTCTCTAATCCTATATATATAATGTCATATCCATCAATAACAATATAATTTTCATTAGATACCGTTTGATTTTCTGGTGCTATAATTTGAGCATTTTTAATCAACAAACCATCTTTTAATGAAATTTTAACTTCACTATTCTTGCATGACATCAATATGAAAGCAGCTAACAGAAAACTTAGTGTTTTATTCATTAGTTGTTATTTTTAGTTGAATTCATAATTTTTGATTTAACACAAATATATATTCGCTTTTTATCATTTGATGATTTACTCAACACCTCCCATAAATGTCAAGACTCTATTTGCTGCCAAAGTTCCTTTATTCATGGCACTTTTCATATCTTTTGACTGAAACCATTCGATGGTAAAAGCAGCCTGATACGCATCTCCACAGCCAGTAGTGTCCACAATATTTTTTATGTCAACAGCTTTCTTTTGGAAGTATTTTGTGTTATTGAAAAAGGCAACACTTCCTTTTGCTCCTAATGTGGCAACAATCATTTTGTTTGATTTGATTGCTAGCGAATTCAAATCGTCCAACATGGATTCTTTCCCGCTTAAGAAAACAATATCCACTGCGTCAATATGACTTTTAATAAAATCTATGCCTAAATAATCTAAAAAGTCAATGGCAATCAATTGATTTTTATGTCTTCTTTTTAGTAATTCTTTCAAATTTGGATCGCCACCAGGCATCGCTACAATGTCGCTCTTTGCTACTTGTTCCCAATCTTTTTCAGACAATCGAAAGGTGTCAAATGCGCCTCCATGCCAACTATCTGCTTTAAAATATCGATCGCCTAACTCATCAATATATATTTTATTTGAAGCCGTTGGATCCTCTGATTTATAGACATGATCTCTGTTTATTTTATATCGGTCTAAATGTTGTTCTATGAGTGTTGCATGTTTATCTTTTCCCAATGCGCCAATAATTGATACATCTTTTACATTAGAGAGGATACATTGAGAAGCGAAATTTAAAGAGTTTCCGCCAACATATACTTTATTTTGTTCTGGATATATATCGACACAACACGATGTTAAAGCTGTTATGGTCATTTTTTTTAGTTTATTTCAATAAATTTAATGTTTGACTTACCTTTTTGCATAAATAAACCAACTTTTTTTAATTCTATATTTAATTCTTGTATCGTGTTGAAATGATTAATTATAAATGTATATTTTTGGTCATCGTTGCCTTCATATAAAATTAAGTCAGATGATCTTAACTTACCCTCGAAAAGACCTGCTAATTGATCTAATTTTAGTCTTAGAATTTTATGTTGCCCATTTTTATTGTCAACCATACCACCACCTTCAGTTGGCTCTATAAAAGAATTAAGTTTAATTGTGTCTATTACCTTTAAATGATACACATCAGTCAATACATTATTTTCTGTGATGGTAAAATCATAGATCTGTTGTAAATCGTCTAAAATAGTTTCAACAGCCATTGCATTGGTCATCTTTTCATGACTACTCTTTGCATAAATATCAACCAAAATTGTATCGAGTTCTTCTCTATTATTCTTTAGGCGAGAGAAATTATCCAATAGCTTGAAATCTTTTACAACTTCGCTTACTGGCATTGATGCGTATTCAATATCTGCTGGGTTGCTTCTTATTTTATGACTATTTGTTCCCATATACAAGCTTGGGTCATTGGCTGTATTTAGTATGTAACTAAAAAGGGCATTTGTTATTTTTTTTTCTGGAGTAACCGCATAATATTTTTTAAAATGATTAAAATCACCTTTACCAACATTAATCTTATTTTCATTAAAGTACTGTTCAAGAACCGACTCAAGGTTTTTTGAACTTCCTATCCATAAGAACTCTCCGTCTTTTGAAAGCAGGCAACTTGTTGGTAAACTTTCTATACTAAAACGACCCGAAAGGCGTTTCTTATCATCAGTAAAAAATGCTAAATCAAAGGGTTTCTTTTCTAAGAAAGACACTATTTTTTTGTTTTCTTCATCACTGACTGCAATAATTTGAAGTTTCTCCTTATATTTTTCTTGAATTTCTTCTAAATGTGGAAATCCTGCAATACATGGACCACACCATGTTGCCCAAAAATCGATGAGAATTAACTTATCTTTTACTATTGTTTTGCTATTATTGGAAATTAATTTATAATCGGAAAGCTTTACTTGATCTCCAATCATGATATGTTCAGAGAGCGGTGTGATAATTTCAGTTTTTGTTGTTGAATCTGTAGATTTTTGTTCTTGTTTAGAATTACAAGAAACAATCACTAATATCAGTAATAGCGCTTTAAACTTGTTCATTTATATTTAACTGAGTTTTATGATTTAATTATTTTTTACCAATTGCATAGCTTTTTTAAAAGACGATACAGCAATAGAGATGTCGGCATCAGTAGTTGCCCAAGAACAAATGCTTATTCGCATTACTATACTCCCCAGCCATTGAGAACTACCTAGCCAACATTCTCTTAATTCCTGAATATTTTTTAATACTTCTTTTGTGATTTTATCATTTTCGCATTTAACGATAACTTGGTTAAATACCACCTCATTTTCTATATAAAACCCATCTATTAGACTGATTTCATTCGCAAATTGTTTTGCTCTTTCGTGCATTGTCCATACCATTGCATCAATGCCTTCTTTTCCTAAGTACTTCATGACTGCCCATAATTCAACTATTCTTGCTCTTCTGGACATTTCTGGTGTGTACAACATACCGTCGCGTTCCGTACTTTCCATGATGTAACTTCCAGACCTGTGCAGTGCCGATGTAAGTGCTTGCCCGTCTTTACATAAAATAATTCCGCAATCATAAGGAGTATTGAGGGTTTTGTGTCCGTCAACCGCCCAAGAATTGGCTTTTTCAATTCCTTTTGTCAAATATTTTAAGTCCTTTACAGCACCAGCCCAAAGTCCAAAAGCACCATCAATGTGTACCCAAGCATCTGCTTTTTGTGCTTTTTCACAAAGGATTTCAAAGTTGTCAAATGCGCCACTGTTTACATTTCCTGCTTGTAGAATTAGGATTGTATTTTCATCTAAGTCAGGAACAGAATCTACCAATATGCGTCCCTGAGTATCAGTAGCCACAAATTCAATAGATTCTTGTCCGAGACCTAAAATTCCAACCGCTTTTAGTAGTGTTGCATGCGCTTGTTTACTCGTAACTATTCGTATCTTGGGAGCTCCATAGAGCCCTTTTTGATTGATGTCCCAATTGTTTTTTTCGAGTATTTGATAACGCGCGGCTGCCAATGCACATAGATTGGCAGATGATGTTCCACTTACAAAACCGGCAGAAGTGTTTTTTGGTAGGTTAAATAATTGTACAAGCCATTTTTCTACTACAGATTCTAATTTACTTCCAATTGGGGATACTACATTTAAAAAAGGTGCTTGATCCCAGTAGGTAGCCAAATGTTTTGCGGCTAAACCAATTGGCAATGCGCTCCCTGTTACAAAACCAAAATAGCGTCCTCCAAGCGTAGTTACGGTAGCAGGACTTCCATAGGTGTTCAGTTGCTCTAGTACCGTTGTGGCATCCGTATACAATTCTGGAAATTCCTCATCAAAAATGCGAAGATTCTCAATTGCTGCTTCCGTTGGATATACTTTTCTATCAAAAGCAGTTTCTAAATAGTCTTCAGCATACTGTTGTGTTTTTTTAAAAATGCACTTGTCACTAATTTCTTCAAACATTTTATCTTGAATAGCACTCATTATTTAGCCTTATACTATTGTGAATTATTAATTTTTATTTAAAACCTATACTCTATTCTTAGATGAATGTTTACCACACTATTCTCGTCCTATGAATATGAATTTTCATTATTACTATTCTGCAAAACTCTATATTTTACAGCATTTAATTCTTGGTAGAAACCAAGTTTTTAGTTTGCTAATTCCATGAGCATTTGCTGATCTCCAATACGTATTTGTTGTCTTAATACTTCTCTTGTTTTGACATCGATATAATACGTACTTATCATTTTATTGTCCGATATATCGTCCGTAGCTATTATTTTCCATACCTTTCTTTCTTCATTACCAATAGTGATGATTTCATTTGTCACATTTTTAACCCTAGCATTCATAACCCCTATTTTTGCTTTAGGATTATAATCAAAAATGGATATTTCTGCTGTATAATTTTCCTTTAAAGGCAGCCATCTAATCAAATGAGGATATACATTACTGTCAAAATACGGTTCCGTTGGTCGCTCTGAAATGATGCGTTTGTCTTTAGTATTTTTATCTAAATAATACCCAGAAATTTCATCATTAAAGTTGAGTACAATGTCACGCTGTTGATTGAAAGATGAATGATATACAGGTTTTAGTGAACTGGCTGTAACAATCGTTGTATCTGTCCATTTAACTTCCGAACGTTCTACATCTACAGTAGTAACGATTCGTATATTTTTCTGATCTTTTTCTATTTTAGTCGTTACTTTTCCAATCTTAAATTTTAAAGTATCTCGCAACATAAACCAATTCATAGCAGAAGTGCTTTCTTTCACTAAATGCTGATCTATTGGGTTATTAAAAGGTGTAATTTTTTGCTTTTGCGCATAGGAATTGTACGTGATTAGTAAAACTGTAAGTAGTACTTTACAATGGTTTTTTATTTTTTGTGAAAACATAACGTATGTTTTAATTTAGTGATTCAATGGTGTCAATATTTAATTCTCTTAGCGAAACTCCACTCGGATCGTTTAGCCAAATTTCATAATTGGTTTTTAGTAAATTCCATTCTTCTTGGAGCATTCCATACCAGCAAACATCTCTAAATGCTCCTTTCATATATCGCCAATTTCTAAAAACACCTTCTAGACTATAGCCTAATCTTTCTGCGGCATGACAGCTTTTTTTATTTGCGGCATTACATTTCCACTCCGCTCGTTGGTACTGATGTGTGTCAAAAAGATGTTTTAAAACCAAAAAATTAGCTTCTGTATTTATTGGAGTTTTATGTACTTCAGGCGAAAACCATAAGTCTCCAATTTCTGCTTTTCGGTTTTGTTCAGAAATATGAAGTATGGAAATCATACCTACTAGTTTGGTTTGCTCAATATCTTGAACCGCAAAGCATCTTTGATCGTCTTTAGCTGTTAATGTTACTAATGTTGACTTCATATCCTCTACATTTACAAATGGTCCATAGGGTAAATGACTCCATATCCAGTTATGATTCTCATTTAATGCTGTAGCCATAAATAAATCATCCGCATGAAGTATAAGATCTAAAGGAATGAGCTTACAGTAGTCGCCTTTTAGTGTTATAGACGCTATACTTTCATCACATTTTATGTTACTAGTTGACATTTTTTTTGAGGTTGTTTATAATTGATAACTGGCCTAATTGTTATTAAAAAAATCATACAATACTTCGCAATTCATTAAACAGTTGTTTTAGTATACTACAAGCAAAAATATTCCTAATCAAAGTTTAAGGTCGCTCAAAAAAGTCCAAAAAGTTTAGAAAAAAGGTCAATCGCTTATGTAATCGTAAAGATTTGTAGGATCATACGAAAGTAGAATATGCTTTTGAAGGTGCTACCCTACATATTGAGAAATAATCAGTTTTTCGTAAAAGATTTTTTTGAATTTCAAATTCGTTCTTTTTTTTATCGTTGTTCGACTGTTTCCTATTTTAGTCCAAATAATAATCGTAAAATGGAG
Organism: uncultured Kordia sp.; assembly: GCA_964351775.1. GTDB lineage: Bacteria > Bacteroidota > Bacteroidia > Flavobacteriales > Flavobacteriaceae > Kordia. The sequence continues at coordinate 44,220 of CAYGPQ010000003.1, forward strand.
ATTCGTCGTACGATAAATTCATAAGTTGCAAAACAGCCAATTAACGTAAAGATGATGATGAATATAAACTTGTAAATCCCTGCAATTTCTAATGGAAATAATATCCATGATCCGAGATATAGAAATACCATGTGAAGGATGTAAACTGGGTACGAAGCTTTACTTAAATATGCTAAAATTTTACTCGGTTTATTGAGGTATCGATGTCCAAAACCAAAGGCTGAAAATATCCACAGATTAGATTCTATAGATTTTAGATAGTGTGGCGCATTGAATTCACCTTCTAAGAGTCGTAAAACATACAATGTTGTTGCAATTCCTAGTAAAATCCAGCGCCATTTTGTGACGTTGTTCCAAAATGCCTTTCCGCTATACACACAGCAAAAACCTACTAAGAAAGCGATCATTCCGAGCCAGAAACCATGTGCATTCATAGCGTAATATTCAAAACTTTCTGGATTTACCAGTTCAGCTTCTGCTATAAACGGTATAAATAGGATGAGTAATCCGATAGGATTGCCTAGTAATTTTTCCATAAATTGATGCAACCTACCATTTTGGTGCTTTTTTAAGTAAAAGAACACTGGAGAAAATAGTAATACATACACAAATATATTTCCCAAAAACCATAAGTGCGCTGGACTAGGCTCATAGTTTATATCTTGAGAATAGTAATTTTGCCATAAAAATGTATGCAGTGGTACAATGGCAAGTATTCCAAAAATATAAGGAATCAAGATCCTTTTTGATCGTTCCAATAGCAAAGCTTTCCAATCGCGTCTTTGAATTGCAAAATAAACTCCCATTCCGGAAACGAAGAATAAAAGTGGAATGCGCCATACATTGAGCATCGCCATAGGTGTCCAAATCCATGTTAGTGTTTCAGTATTCTGAATGAATCGCAAGAATACGCCCCAAGGTTGAAAACCCACGGCAATATGGTATATCACTAATAAACCAATTGCGATGACGCGCAACCAATCTATATCGTATCTTCTAGTATTTGACATAAGGGTTGAATTAGTTACTCTTTGCACTTAGTAATTCTTTAATGATCGTTCTGTTTGCTTTTAACTTGTCGTAATCCAATTTTAAACCGAAAGGACCCAAATCTTTACTGAGTTGATCGTAGATTGGTTTTACTTCCTCAAAAGATCCAGATACAGATTCTAAAGCCGTACTGTTATAGCTATTTCGCACGTTTATATCGGCATTATTTTTAAGTAAACTTTTTACAATTTCCGTACGTCCAAAAAAGGCGGCAGTGTGTAAAGGAGTAGAACCATCGGCACTTTTTTCGCTTACACTTGCTCCGTTTTCTATTAATAAGATAGCAATCTCCGTTTTGCCAAAAGTAGCCGCCACATGTAAAGGTGTGGATCCATAGTCGTCTTTTTTATTAAGGTCTGTTTTGGCGGCAATATGCGCTTTTACATCTTTTATATTCCCCATAAACACAGCTTCATTTATAGTGCTACTTGGTGCTTCTGTGACCACTTTATCAGCTGTTTTTTCTTTAGATTGATGACAAGAAGTTACTCCTAATAGGAACATAGAAAATGTTATCGCTATTACTTTGTTTAGCATTTTTGATTTGAATTGATTCATCGTTTTTTATTTAGTTTATTAATGTTTAAATGATCTGAAACAAAGGTCAAAAAAGCCATGCGCCAAGACTAATACAAGTGACGCTAAATTTAGAAGCTATGCGTTTTGTGTATAATTTATGTATCTTGACTATAAACTATGACGCATCACTCTAAAAAGAACCTTTGTAAGTGTCCTTTTTATTTGCGAATATTGCATTTTTATAAACTAGTATTATGACAGATTCTAACGGTTCCAATAGTGTGTTTCTTCAGAAAGTCGTTGCAGCGATTGAAGAAAATCTGACGAATGAAAATTTTGGCGTGACCGAACTTGCCGAAATGATGAATATGAGCAGGTCTAATTTGTTGCGGAAAGTAAAGAAAGAAACCGAAGAATCTGTGAGTGTTTTTATCCGAAATGTGCGACTTCATAATGCCAAGAATCTTTTGGGAGATGATGCCCTGACGGTTTCTGAAATTTCATATATGGTAGGATTCAAAAGCACTTCTTATTTTACCAAATGCTTTAGAGAATTGTATGGATATACGCCTGGACAAACAGGAATAAGTCTAGAGAACAAACTGGAGCAAGAAATACCAGACGAAACTAAATCATTTGATAGAAGAAAAGTCAAACTCATATCCTTATTGACAATTCTAGTCATCATTGTTCTTGGAATCCTGTATTGGATTAATCAAGATGAGAAGACCGTACAACCCAATTTACCTAAATCGATAGCGCTATTGCCGTTTATAAACAATAGTGATGATAGTACCAATGTATACTTCATGAATGGACTAATGGGCGCGATATTAGATAATTTTCAAAAGATTGAAGATGTTGAAATTATAAGCGGAACCACGGTAGAGAAGTTTGGCAACATTTCTAAAAGTATTTCTGAAATGTCCAAGGAACTTAATGTGAGCTATTTTATTGAAGGAAGCGGTCAGAAAGTGGACAATGAAGTTTTATTAACGATTCAATTGATTGAAGGAGCTACCGGGCGACAACTTTGGTCCAAAAGATATCTTCGAGAAATTGAAGATATTTTTGAACTTCAAATGGATGTGGCAAAAAGTATCGCTAGCGAGATTAATATCGTCATTACTCCCGAAGAACAACAACGGATCGAAAAAATACCTACCCAAAATCTTGTGGCGTATGACTATTATTTGAAAGGAATGAGTTTATTAAAAGATGAGACTGGAGCTGGATTGCTAGAAAGTATTGAACAATTTAAAAAGGCCATTCAAGAAGATGGACAATTTGCAAATGCGTATGCCAATATGGCCGTTTCTTACTATTATTTAGATATATTTCAGGCTGAAAAAAAGTATACGGACGAAATTAAAAATTACGCAGATAAAGCGATTCTGTTAGATGAGCATCTTGGCGATAGTCAAATTGCCAAAGCGCTCTATTTTATGCAAATAGAAGATTATGAACAGGCAGTTAGTGCCTTTGAGAACGTATTGGTTTACTACCCTAACGTGGGTTGGGTACATAACTTTCTTTCTAATATTTACGCGTTTACATTGCCCAATACAGAAAAATACCTTCAGCATGCACTCAAAGGAATTCAAACCGCTGTAGCGAGTAAAGATTCGGTCACAACAAGTTATTCGTATTTACATCTTAGTAATGCCTTGGCGCAAACTGGTTTTATTGATGAGTCTGAAATTTATATACAAAAATCACTCGCATACAATCCAAATAACCTGTATTCCAAGCACTTATATGTTTTCATCAAGCAAGCTAAAAATTTCGATTTGCAACGTGCGAAGAACGAATTGATAGAAATCCTAGCCATAGATACCACCCGACTAGACCTAATTCAAGAAATAGCAAAAATGAATTATATTTTGGAAAATTATGAGCAAGCTTGGTTATATTATGACAAATTTATTGCAAAGAAAGAAGCCTTGCAACTTGATATCTATCCTAATGAAGATATTAATATTGGTTTTGTTTTAACGCAACTTGGTAGAAAACAAGAAGCCAAAGTTTATTATGATCGCTTTTTTGAATTTGCCAAAAAAGATACGTCCATCTATAAAGACTTGCACTATTCGGCATACTTTGCTACTATGGGAAATATAGACAAAGCCATGTTACACCTCAAAGCTTTTGCTGAATTTGATTATTATTATTATTGGATTGTTTTATATATGAAAGATGATCCCGTTATAAAACAAATGGTTTCTCATCCTGAATTTAAAACCACTATTCAAAAGATTCAAGATAAATTTTGGAACAACCACAAAAAGATTAAAAATATGCTTGAGGATGCACAGATCATCGTACCCAAAAGTATTTCCTTGTGACAGATTATTGAGTTTGTTCATCATCCAAATTATTGGCTTAGTGACGCATTAACTTGAGTTCAATATCAATTTACTTTCCTTTTTTTAATCCAAAAAGTGGCCTAATATAACTCCAACGTCTAATTAAAAATTCATACATAATCCAAGATATTCCAAATGTACCCAAGACCATAATTGAAAATTTTATCATCAATGACCAATCTTTTTCAATTAAGAAATAGGCAATCGTAATCATAATTGTTTGATGTAAAATATAGAAAGGATATACCGCTTCGTTGCAGTAACTTAATATGTTACTTTTCTTGTTTAAATATTTCGCCGAATATCCAAATAGCGCAAGTACCCAAGACCATAAGTTTACAACCTTAAAAAATGCCTCAGTAAAATGTCGTGTAGCTGAATCTTCATACAGCTGAGTTATTGTCAGCATAATGCTAAAAGTGAAGATTCCAATGATTAGAAAATAACTTCTGTATTTTTCAACAGTTACCCAAAAAACGTCTTTTACAGAGATCAATACAAAACCAAAGAAAAATAACAAAATACAATTTACAAAGTTAAACCAATCGTCAATTAAAGCGTGAGTGGTAGGGAAATAAGGCTCAATAAAAGCTTCTGCTAGATATAACGGAATAACTAAAGCATATAATTTTATTGGGCTTTTTACTAAATTCTTTATAAAGAAAGTAAATTTATTATTTGGATGATTTTTTAAGTATAAAAATATAGGAATTAAGAGGAGTGAAAAGATTAATAAATACGGAAGAAACCATAGATGATGCCAACTGAAGTTTCCTTCTGGGTATATCCCAACAAAAGCTTCACTTGGCCAAAAATCAAAGTAATTTCCAGTAAATTGATTCTTTGCTAATCGTTCAAAATAAACTTGCGGAGATATAATAAACAGCATTCCAAATAGTAGTGGTACTCCTAATCTTTTAATCCGCTCTAAGGCGAATAAAGTGCCCGTTCTTTTCTGCAAAGCATAAAAAGTTCCCATTCCGGAAATAACAAATAAAATAGGCAGTCTCCATTGATTTAAAAACCACATAGGGTAAACCAACCAATCATAAATTACAGGATTCTTTATATGAAAATCCCAAGGGACAAAGAACATTCCAACATGATAAAAAATAAGCAATCCAAATACCAATACTCTTAACCAATCTAAATCGTGCCTGCGCATATTTTTCGTTTTGGCAAAACTAACTATAAAGAATACTCAAAAACTGAAGTTGTGATCAGTAGCAAAGTTTTGTGATCAATAACAAAGACTAACTATTCTGCATTTTTGCATTGAATACAGAAATCATATTCCTTGAAACAGGAATCTTATCAGCGTAATGCTTCAGTCGCAATTTATAACCTTGCGCATTGCCCGAAACAGTATCAATATAATGGATATTGACCAAATAAGAACGATGTGTTTTTATAATGAATGATTCTTCTACTAAAATAGAAGCTAAATTTTTTATCGTGGTTCTTTTTAATGTTTTGCTTCCATTCTTAAAGTATAATTCCACATAATTACCTGCTGCTTTTGCAAAAAGCATGTTTTGTAAATCAAAGTCAATATGGATATTATTAATTTCAATTGCTGTTGAATTACTCGTATTGGTATTTAAAGAATTAATTGTTTGAGCATTCTCTCGATTTCTTTTATTCAATCTATTAAAGTTTAAAGGCACTAAAATAAAAATGAACAAACTTCCTACTAAAAAAGCATTCCTTACTTCTTCAAAAAAATAATGCCAAGACCAATTGTTTGGATTATTATATAAAATATCTCGAATCAGAAATTGCACAAGACCCACAGAAGCTAATAAAAAAACAATGAATAAGACTTCTTTTTTTATAGTCCATTTTTCTTTTATAATTGGCGATATTCTAAAAAATGATCCTAAAATAAGGAGAACACAAGGAGTCAACGCATGAATAAAACAGATAAAAAAGTAATCCATTTTATGTTCAGGGGTATAAACTTCAAAAGGCTCAAATAAATAGCCAAAGAAAAGAGTCATGAAAAATAGTAAGCTAATGATAACCGACAAACTTTTCCCTTCATAGAGATAAGGATATTGTTCAGATAAAAAATGTAATGTTTTGTTTTTCAAATGTTTACTTTAAATACAATATGATTTCGGATGATAAGTCACAGCTTAAAATTCGCTAAATTCACTATTGATGACAAATGTACAAAAAATCACAAGCCTTAAATTTTGCATCTTTTTACCATTAGCATAAAAAAGCATAAAATTCTAATTTCTACGTTGTTTTTTGTTAAAGTATCGTCTTAAAAAATAATTCCGTAAGATGCTTAAGACCGTTAAATAAATAGTTAAGATGAAGTTCTTTCCGGAATTGTTTTCGATACCCAAAAGAGGAAATATGAGATGCAATGAAATCATTGTGATAAAAAAACCAACCGTTACATTTAGTAAACTTTCTATAAGCGATTGTTTTTTAGATTGCATCGCTGAACATTTTAACTTGTGAAGACGGACCGTTCTTTCCTAACGCTATAATTCTGTATCCAAAAGCTAGTGGATTTATTTCGATACTATTCCGTTTTTTTTCAATTTGAAAAGACACCGCCGGAGTTATATTTTGAGTACAATTTTTATATACAGTTTCACTCTCCATATGATAGTGTCCGCAAAAAATAGTAATATCATTGGGAATATTTTCTAATAGGAATAGTACTTCTCCTCTATTTTTAAGTGCTCCAATTTCGTCTACTTTTAAAGGTAAACCAATGATAGGATGATGTACAAAAATAATAATGGATTGTGAAGTAATGAGTTCTTTTTTAAGCCAAATCAATTGTTTTTTGTCTATAATTCCTTCCGAAGAATCTAAAAATATACATTTGTAATGCGCTTTTTGTGAGCTGCTGTATAATTTCTGAGCATCAGAGTCTGCGCCTTTATTATAATACCTTGTGATTTCAGTAAATGAATCATGATTTCCAAGCGTGATGGCTAAAGATGTCGTTTTAAGTTGCTCAAAAAAATAGGCGATGCCATCATTTTCTCCAATGTCTCCCGTGCAAACAATCGTGGTAATTTGCTCTTTTTTTAGATCTTCTAAAATCTTGTCAAATCGTTTTCTAGTTGGGACACCATTTTCTATCGGATACGCTTCATCTAAATGTAAATCTGTGATATGCGCTATTTTTTCAACCATCGATTTTATTTTTATCAATACAAAAATAGCAACGTATGGAACGATGTACTTGTAAAATCTTGCTGATTTTATATGTTTTTCCGAAACTCAGTAGGCGAAAAACCACTGTGTTTTTTGAATATTTTAGAAAAGTAAGCTGCCGTATCAAAACCACAGGCAATGGCAGTTTCAAAAATAGAATCTTTAGAATATCGCAATCTATACTTGGCTTTTTCTATACGAATAGCGGTTAGATATTCCAATGGTGTGCATTCGTTAATTTCGGTAAATAGGCGGTGCAAATAGTATTTACTAATCCCAATATCTTTGCTTATACAATCAAGTGAAATATCTTCTTTTATATGATCGTGCAAATATTCTTTCGCTATTTGAATACGTTTGAAAAGCTCTTTTTTTGTATCATGTTTGACTATTTTTAGTGTTGAAAACTTCGTGTCCATATTTTTTTGCTCTTGGACAATCAGTTCTGATAGTCTAATGAACAAATCATCGATCTGATGCTTGAAAGCCGTTTGATTATGTTCATATAGCTGCGCAATTGTGTTCAGTAAAAATCCTACTGCACTATTGGTGGTTTTTTGAGTGACTTCCAAAAACTTTGGAGATAAATTATGATACTTATAAATTTCAGTAATTAATTGTGGAGATAAGAAGAACGATAATCCTTTCGTGCCACTTTTTGCCTCCGTAGTAATTTGGGCATTCGTATTTAAAATTACATATTGATTTTTGGAAACCTCTATATCTTGATGGTTACAGTGATAGTTTTTCTTCCCTTCTAAAACATATTTTAGCGTGTACGTAGAGCTATACGATATAGAAATATCATCCGCATGATTAGAATATAATACCTTATTTTCTAATTGATTTGAAAATGTTGGAATCGTTGTGATTGCTTCAAGTTTTACCATAAAAAATAGAATTTAGAATACTATTTAATTTTAAAAAAAATTACACGCATTGTTTTCAAAAAATTCATGCTCAGATTTTGCTCTTTTTTTTTTAATTATACATTGAATTATTTCGTACTCAAATTGTTTAGGATCATTTTCTTTATCAACACAATTTGCCCAAGATGATAATAACTATGTTCCATGATTCCTTCCAGATTTCTCAAATAGGTTCCGTACTTTTCATCTACAAAGACTTCACTCAACCTGTTGTCTGGTATTTTTTCGATTAAATCCGCAAGTTTTTCTGTATCGTTCCAAAATTTAGTCAAAAATGATTCCCATTCCGTTTGCGATGTTATTGATGGAAACGTAAAACTCTCTTTATCACGTATCTCCAATTTTCCGTTTTCAAAAAAGTTTTTGATCCCATTGACATAGTAATGCACATGTTGCGCAAGAATTGAAATTGTATTCAATGACTGAAATTTTGTGATAGCTACTTTCCAATCGATATTTTCCAATTCGGCTTTATAATTCGTGTTTGCGACCCAAGTTCCATGGAGCACTACTTCCCGAAGTCTATTTGCTAATTGTGCGGTTGTATTCATTTTGTTTAAAATATTTTTTAGGAATTTTCACCTGCAATTCCCATAATTTTTATTCGTTTACGGATGTAAAAGTGTTTAGGAATCTTAAAAGTCGTTTTGATATTATGCTCGTTCCTTTTACCAATGAGGCTTTTTATGTTAAACTTTTTTCATTCTCCATTTAAACGATACTATTGCTAATATAAACAGTACAAAAGTATATATCAAAACCATATAAAAATTACCAGAAATGTCACTAAAACTAGTGCCCGACAGTAAGCCTTTTGAAGCATCAACTGCATGCGCAAAAGGGAGCGCGTAACCAATGGTTTCGAAAATTCCACCGACCACTTTTAAGTTCATCCATGCGCCACTAAATAGACTAATTGTGGTGATGAATAAAGCGCCAACTCCTGATACCTGATTTACGGTAAATAATGACCCAAAAATAATTCCTGAGCTAATACAGGTCAACGCTAGGAATAAAAACAGAAGTAAGGACATCAACATATTACTATAGGTAGCGCCTAACATGGTTCCTACAAGCATACATATCAAGGTTTGAAAAAATGCCAACGGTATAAATGGAAGTATGTAAGATAGTATATAATCCGATGGTTTTAGTGGTGTTGTAAACAATCGCGCCAAAAAAGCACTTTGGGTATCTTTTGCAAGTAAGGTGGCGGAAAACAGTGTTAAAAATCCAAAACCAATGATGATTACCGCTGGTGTCATCGATTGTGGATGAAACATGGCTACTTGTATGTTTTTGTGAATGGAAGAAAAAAGCACCAATAGTAAAATTGGCATTCCTAAACCCAATACAATAGAAATGGGATCACGATAAATTTCTTTTAAATTTCGACTGTATAAACTATAAAATTTCATTTCGTTTTTATTTTTCTGTGATGTGAAGGAACACTTCTTCCAATGAAGGTTCTTTGAGTTGTATTCCTTGTATTTTTACATTTTTTAATCGCATTACCTCTATGACAGTATACACATCCAACTCTTTAAGGTTTATTTCTATTCCGTTTTGTATGTGATGCGCTTCAAATCCTTTTTTGTGTAAAATTTCAATAATGTCGTCAGTGATATGTTTGCCCGTAATTTTAAGGGTTTGCGTCGTATTGTATTTCTTTTTTAAATCCGCCGAAGTTCCCATTTCAATGATTTGACCTTGATCCATAATGGCAATTTGATCCGCTAACGCATCTGCTTCTTCTAAATAGTGAGTGGTTAGTAAAATGGTTTTTTCTTTTTTTAATTTTTCTATGTAATTCCAAACAGATTTTCTGGAATGCGGATCAAGTCCCAAGGTAGGTTCGTCAAGAAATAATATTTTTGGGTCTGACATTAAGGCCATTGCAATACTTAATCGACGTTGCAAACCGCCTGAGAGTTTTCTTGATTGATCTTTTCGGTCTTCAAGCTCCATTAATTCCATTAACTTTTTAGCGCGACTTTTTGATTCCTCTTTTTTTAATCCAAATACGCCACCCATTAATAGAAGGTTTTCCCAGGTAGTTAAATGTCCTGCAATGGCTGTTTCTTGTGGTGAAACACCAATAATATAACTTATTTCTTGTGAATTTAGTACCGTGTCAAAATCCATGATAGAAGCACTTCCCGATGTAGGTTTATACAAACCACATAACATTTTTATAGTGGTAGTCTTTCCTGCTCCGTTTGTACCCAAAAGTGAAAATATTTGCCCTTTTTTGATTTCAACATTCAAATTATTCACCGCAATTCTACTCCCAAACTTTTTGGTAAGATTATTCGTTTTGATTATAATTTTACTGTCTTCCATATTTTTATTCATAGTTGGTCTTCAAGTTAATTAACTTTGGAGAGTTAGGATAATATTTAATCGCTAGTTTTAATACTTCTTTTAATTCTTTTTTTCGCTCTTGTCTTTCAAGTCTTCGAATTGTTCCTGATAAGGTTTGTGCTGCATAAAACGAATCTTCAAGCGGTATAATTTCAAATCCATATTGGTCAGAAAGCGTATCATAGAATAGTTTTATCTCCCTTGCAGGATTTTCGGAATTCCAAAAATCTCTATACGAAACATTCCATATTGTAGAAGGATACACCGTTTCGAGTCCTCGTTCAATTCCTGAAATGGACATACCATAATGATTTTCATCTTCAAGTATTTCAACTTTATAATTAATTTTCGGGTTTGCAATTGAATCCAATTTTTGATTCAATTCCATAAATGCTTTTAATTCTTCTGGCGGTCTTCGCTTTAAATCATCACTAGCTTTACCAATATAGATGGCAGCTTTAGGGTGAAGGCTGTCTTGAACAGAAGTGAGTAGTTTTTGAGCTATAGTTTCACCAGATATGGTATGCAATGATAGTTCAGCAGCAAGAACGATATAACCGTAAAATAAATCTGGTTCGTTCCAAAATGCCTCAAGTACAGGTGCAAAGGTTGGAGACATTCCAATAATTGTTTTGCTAGAATTGACTCTATATTTTTTTTGCAGAAAAGGAAAGAGTTCATTTCTAAAAAACGTTAGATAATCCTTTGAATTACTTTGACCTTCTCCGAAAAATTTTTGTCCTTTGTCATTACTCAACTGAAATGCCATATCATAGCGTTTGTTCGTATTATTGGGAATTCCTATGATAATACTTTCTGGCATTTCATTTCTAGAAGCTTTTATTTTTACTATGGAGTTTGTAATTTCAAATAAATATTCAGCATCCATAACAAGTATCACTGGATAGCTATGAATGTTTCGATCGTAATTTACTGGCAGAGAGATAAATATATCTCTATTTTCATTTAATACTTTTGAAAATAGACTAAAGCTTTCTCCAATGACAATTTTGTCCGTAACGGTTGGCGTTTTATCTGTCGAATTCTGTTGACAAGAGCAAAAAATGAAGATGATTAATAGGTTGAAAATTCTTTTCACATAAAATGTTTTGCAATCATTCATTAAATAATTCAATGGTATAATCCAACAATTCCACGCCGCCATTATTGCCATGCCCAGGAATGATCATTTTTAAATCTGGAATTTCTGCTTTCAATTTCGTCACTGTATTCGACCATGCAGCTGTATTTGCATCTCCCAAATACCCTTTACTTGCGTTTACCGATTTAATTAGGCAACCGCCAAATAGTGCCTTTTTATTCGGAATATAGCCCACAATATTGTCTGAGGTATGTCCTTCGCCAAAGAATTTAGCCATGACAGTTTCCGTACCAATTGTAAATTTCATTTCATTTTTAAAACTAAATTCGGGAAGCACCTCAACATTATTTTCTCTTGCCAAGTCAATGGTTTTATGAGTTGCAAATGATTGGATTCCGTTAGTATGAAACTCTTGCAATCCGCCTAAACAGTCCGAATGGAAGTGAGTCGCTACAATTGCTTTGATATTTTTGTGTTGTTCCTTTTGAATCCAATTTATCAGTTCTTTTGAGGTTGCATTATCCGTTGGTGTATCAAAAATAATTGCTTCATCAGCATTGAAATATATCATTCCATTACAAGCTACGTTTCCAAAATCAGTCGTTTTTAGATATGAAATATGTATGAAAACATCTTTCGCTACTTCTGTAATTTTTAATGTTTCCGATTCGTAACTAACCAATGTTTTTTCTTCGTAGTTGCAACTATAAAATATAATTGAAATCGCGCATAAAAAAATGAGTTGCTTCATAATTCTACATATTAAGAAAGATTCATTATTGTATTTTCAATCACTTCGTTTTGTTCTTTGCTTTGAACATGTTTTGAGTTTTCAAGTAGTTGGGTCTTTTTTAATGAAGGAAATATTTTTGATGCCCTTTTTATCATTTTTTCTCCTGGAAAAAGAATGTCTTTTCGACCAGCGAATATCGTGATAGGTGTTTTTATCAAATTGGCTTTCGCTGTTTTTATAGTAGGTACAGGTGTAAAATCCATATTGAAATGTAAAAAAACTTTTGAAAGGTAGCTAATCGCAAATTCATCACGATCTGTAAAAAGTTCGGCTAAAAACCGCTCAACATATTTCATTTTTTTGGTTGTCATATATCTTTTCATCGGAATGAATATTTTGAACAAAGCTTTGATTGGATTTCCATTTACAATGTACGCAGGCGCAGACAAAAAAACTTCTTTGATATTGTTTTCCTCATATTCAAGCGTTTTTAGTATGACCAATCCGCCAAATGAAAAACCTGCCATTGTTACATTTTCAAGATTCAGTGTCGTAATTATTTCATGCATCCATTTTCCATAAGAGTCATCTTTCATAGTTAACCTAGTTTCAGCACTTTTGTTAGGTTGAGCCAACACATCAACTGCATAAACGCTAAACGTTTTACTTAAATTAGGGTAGGTTTCAAGGGCGATTGGCGCACAACCATTAGAACCATGAATGATGATAATTGGTGGATTTGAAGGTTTTCCTGTTGTAATTATATTGGTTTCCCCAAAACTGGTGTTTATTTTTAGGTATTCAAATTCAATATTGAGTGCTGCTAATTTTTTATCGTAAAGACTTAGAATTTCATTCTTCCCTGCTGCTGTTTTGAAAAGTGATTTCATAAGGTTTCTTTTTATATGCCTTGTTGTGGTTCGTAGTTTAATTTGGTTATTTTTTTTCTAAACCCGTCAAGTTGTTTTCTCTATTTTACATGAATGCGTGAAAACTAGTACTCCGATTAATAGCGCAAAAATTGAAATTTTATTCATTACTGTATTTATTATATTTTTATTCCATAATTTGATTCAGATGATGTTCTAAATGATCAACATAATCTTTCATTAAGAACCTTAAGTCCGAGATCGTATCTTTTTCTAATTCAATTTTATAATTCAATGTTTTTTCAGTTTGCAACTCCATTAGATTCTTGATTCGGTTATTAATAGATAACCAAAATTCAATAATTTCATTAGTTTTAGCATTTTGATAATCATTTGCGATCACTAATTCATTCTGTTGATACTTCCGTATTTTATAAGGTTTGCTTTCAAATTGAATTTCGGTAAATCGTTGAAGATTATTAATTCCAGAGTCAATTAAATGTCCAAGAATTTCTTTTTTTGACCACTTTTCAGGAGATACTTTTCGGTTTATTTCCGATTCAGGAGATTTTAATAAATAGTGCAATCCATCTTTTAATAATTGCTCAAGTTTATTCGTTGTTTCTGACATTTTTCAAATTTTAATTAACATCTGCATAAGCACAATTGTATCTATTTCTACAAACCTAATGGTTTTTTTGTTGTTTCAATTCCATGTGTAAAGTTGGGTATGGTTTTTCCTTGTCCATTAGTGTTGATTTGCATCTATGTATCCTTTTGGAGGCAACAGACTAAACTTTTCATCAGCGATAGACTCTTTTACTATTTCTACAACTTCAGCGACCATTTCAATTGTATCTTCAAGGGTTTCTTTAGTGACTTTTGTATATAAAATAAATCCTTTTATTTTACCTTTAAAAAGGTCGGACGTATTAGTATCGAAGGAACTATTAATTTCTTCTGTAGTGTATACTTCAAAACTTGTAGTATCATTTGACTTTACTATATATTGTTGACAGTCGTACCCTAGAATTTTTCTTGTTTTATCTCCTTTGATGACTTCAATTTTTTCTTTTTCCGCTTCATCCCAAATCATTTTTGCAGTATGATATATTTTACCAAAAGATGGATGATCAATAAGTGTTAGCAATTCTTTTGTTTTTTTATCACTAATTTGAATAGTTTTTCCACTAACATTATTATAAGATTCTGTTCTTTGTCTACTATCCTTGAAATAGGTAACTGTAATTGAAGTGTCTAGTTTTGAATTGTTATTATACGTTTTTAAAATAACATAGCCTTCATTTAACTTTTGTTGAGAAAAAGAATACGCTGTAGATGCGCATAAAATGATTGCTAAAATTATTTTTTTTGTCATCAATAATTTGTGTTTTCGCATACTGTTGAATTTATAATAAGTAAAAGGTTTTTTGATCTTCTATCTTTTGATTTATTTTTTATAAAAAGTGATCGTGTTTTTTCGTTAGCGATTCCATCTTTATAAGAATCATAAGTTGCCTGATTATCTCATATAGAACAGCATTAGCACAAGCCATAAAAACTCAGAGAATATTGGATATACAGTTAATACTTCTTTACGTTTTTTATGTTACATCAAATTTTAACCCGTTACAAGTCGCGCCGAATATATGTATAAAGCAATTATCTTACTTTCTTAAAAAGTTCAAATAATTGTTTTTAAAGTTCAGATTTTGTTCTTCTAGAGCTACTAAAAATAGCTTTTTGTTGATACAGAATTTCAGTAATTACGCATCCTGATGTATACGTAAGACAACATTCCCTTTTTTGTGTCCAGTTTCAACATATTTATGTGCCTCAATAATGTTTGCTAATGGATAGTTTTTATCTATTACAGGTTGTATGTCTCCAGCTTCAACTAATTCTTTTACGATGATAAGATCATTTTTAATTTTCATCTTAGACCTTGTATAAGTAGTTGTTAGCATAGCTTTCTTAGAACTAAAAATTGAAGTCCAAAACATGTGAAAAATAGTAGACAATCCCGCAGCATCAAGATATATTCCATGCAGTTCTAATGAATTTTTACAAGCTAAGAATGATCGTTTCCCCAAAGTATCAAAAATGATGTCATAGGTTTGACCATTTTGGGTGAAATCTTCCTTTGTGTAATCAATGACATGATCGGCTCCTAGAGATTTCACAAGTTCCATATTCCCCGTACTACAGACACCCGTAACTTCTGCACCAAAATATTTCGCAACTTGTATGGAAGCAGTCCCTACCGACCCCGAAGCGCCATAAATGAGAACTTTTTGACCTTGTTGAATTTTACCCTTTCTTTGAAGAAAATTTAATGCCGTAAGCCCGCCTTCCACAACTGATACAGATTCCTCAAAAGTCAGATTGTTTGGCTTTTTAATGATGGAAGCATCCTCCAATAGACATATATACTCCGCGTTGGCTCCTAGGGACATCCCCGCAAGTCCAAAAATCTGATCTCCTTCACAAAACGAGGTCACATCTTTACCTATTTTCACAATTTCACCCGCTAATTCCATCCCTGGAATACGATTCTTAGGTGTATTCAACCCAGAGAATAGTCGTGTAAACAATGGTTTTCCCGTTCTACTTATTAAACCCGCAGTTGTTACTGTGGCTGCATGGATTTTTATAAGTACTTCATTGTCTTTCGGAATTGGTTTTTCAATTTCTTGTAGTTCAAGAACTTCGGGCGGTCCATATTTGGTGCAAATAACTGCTTTCATATTGTATTGTTTTGAATTAATCCTCTCATTTAGGCAATGAACAGTGATTGTACTTTGTTTTACTTAGAAGTCATTTCTCTAATGTTTTCCAATCCTTGCCTTAAAAATTTTACAACCATCGGTCTTATGATCCATTGAGGCATACTTTTTGGGTCAAATTGTACCGTATTTATTGCTTTGGTATGATTGTTCGATATTTCCGAGAAATACCAAGATCCTCGAAAAGATTGCACTCTGGAAAGTTTCCGAGATGGCGCAGGAACTGAATCTTCCTCCCATGCTTCTCTCCATGTCACTTCTTCAATCGTGTTTTCGGGATCTTGAAAGAAATCGTACCGAATGCTCATTTCCGTATTTTTAAATGGAAAAGGTTCCTTATGAATGACATAGGTTAAAAGACTTTCTTTAGACTCGTCTACGATTTTATAAGTAGGATACTTTTTCTTTTTTGAACCATTTGCTAGATTGTAAATATCCTGCCTAAATGATGAAATACAGGCTTTTGGAGATGATGGTATGTCTCCTTCAATTTTATATTCGAAGAAATTTGTACCGCCTATTTTTCGCGAAGAAATTGTCCAACTGGCTTCGGCGTTTTTGCTTACTTTGACAATTTTCCATTCTTGATTTTCCCCTTTTGAGGAAATGATATTTTGAGATGAATTGCAGCTCATAGTTGTATATAATATTAGACATAAAACACAAAAATGAAGTGTTTTTTTGAAGTGTTTTTTTAAGTTTATAATGTTAAATGAATTCATATGGAGTGCCTGAATAAGTTAGTAGTGGTTGAAAAATCTTATTCTTTAGTGCTAACCAAGCGAAAATCGTCAATAACAGCATTTGATACACCATAATAAAAGTTATCATCACTACCCGATTTTAGGATGAGTTGAATCATCAAATATTTTTGTGCTTTCATAGTAGCTTCCGGTAAATTCATTTGAAACGATTCAAATTGCGCCAAAGGCTTCCATATCTTCATTACTGCTGCATTCTCCGCAACCTGTCCTTTGTGCAAATTTGCTAGTACTAACACATCTTTTGTTGTTGAATAGTAGGCAGCAATGATTAAGGTATCTTGGGTTTGCTCAATATCAGATCCAGAAAATTTAATTCGACCTTGTAAGGTTTTTAGATGTTTATTAGTATCATCGACTTCAATAATTGTAAAACCAGTATTTATAGCTGTGCTATTGGTTCTGAAAAGCGCCAAACCTTGTTTATTGGCATCTGGAAGCTTGTATGGATACAAAAACCCTACGCCGCCATGTTTTCGTATTTCTATATTCCTAGTGGATTCAATCCACACAGAATCGTTTAACACAATAGCTTGTTCCGATTTTATTTTCTTTTGTGCATGTTGTGAAAACCCTATGTTAACTGAGAGTGAAATCGCGAAAAGCAACCGTATAAACCATTTATTTTTTTGCTTCATGTATTGTATTTAGGATTGATTTTTTTATGATGTGATTGCTTTTATTTTACAGGTTAAAAGTCAAGAAAGTTTTAAAATTGTAGTTTTCATATACGTTCAATTATTTGCCTGCAAAGTCCAACCGATATTTGGAAGGCGTTGTATTGTATTTGGCTTTAAACACCCTAGTTAAGTTAGCCGGAGTCGCAAAACCGCAGTCGTAGCCAATGGAACTAATGCTATCATCAGATATTTTTAAGAGACTGGCAACTTTTTCAATTCTTCTTCCTATGATATATTGATACGGTGTTGTTTTATAAATTTTAGTGAATTCTCTTTTGAAGGTCGATACGCTCGTGTTTGTTAAGTTTGCCAAATCTTCTATGGAAGCAGGCGTAAAAAGATAGGATTCCACAGTTTCCTTGAAGTCGAACGTACGTTCCGAAAAAAGACTTCGTATGATTTGAGTGATCTGAGGAAGGTTTTCTGTTTGCATTAATAAAAGAATGATTTCCTTTAGTTTTAAAACCAACATATCTTCTGTGACAGCTTTCCTGTTTTCAAATAACCGCTGTATGCCTTCAATGTAATGTTGAATTAAATTTGAAGCAGCCATTTGCACAATATATTTTGAAACGGGTGTAGCTATTTCTTCCCAATATGGGGGTTTTGTATTTTTATAAATCTCCTTTAGAATTTCTGGATGAAAATGAATAATAATAGCGTTTATATGCCCTGATTCTTGTTCCATTAAAACTTTCCCTAGCGAAAATCCGCATAAAGAAAGTAGCACTTGTTCAGCACTTACCGAAACATTGTGTTGCTTTGATAACATTTGGTCATCATCATGAACGAAATAGGTAAAACAAGCTTCGGAAAAAATCGGAAGTCCATCTTGTATAGGCGTATTCATAGCTACCCACGTAAATAGCGGTAAACCATACAAGTCTATTGTTTTGTGATCGTTAGTCATGCTTCTTAGAGTTTTATTTCGCAACAAATGAATTACAAAAATGAAACGCTAAGATTTTTTATTCATTGATCTCGGTTAAGAAATGAATATATTTTTAATGTGCCAGAAAAAAGAAGTGTTTGGTTTATTTATACATACGACCTCGAATGCGACTAAGAGATTCAGGCTTAATTCCCAAATAACTAGCGATCAAGTATTGTGGAACTCTGTTTAAAAGATCGGGTGCAGTTTCTTGCAGGTTTTGATATCTTTCTTCCACGGAAAGTTTTATGAGATCATCATATTTTAAGCGTTGATTCAGAAACTGATCTTCCAAAAAGCTAGGTCCCATAGCTGCAAGCCTTGGAACATTTTTCATGAGTTCTTCGGTTCGTTCTTGTGTGCCAATAGAAACCACACAATCTTCCAGACATTTCAAATAATACTCTGAAGGTTTTTTTGTTGCATAACTTGTTGGCGTAATGCACTGTTTTTCAGTATAAAACTCGGTGACTTTAACCTCTCCATCTATTAAATAATAGGAAACGACACAGCCTTTTAGTACAAAATAACATTCTTTAGCAGATTCTCCTTCCTCCAATAGGTAATCGCCCTTTTTAAGAGATATAAACAAGCTTTGCTTTAAAATGATGTCATATTCTTCTTCCGTAAGATCAATATATTGAGATATAAATTCAATTATTAGTTTGTCCATCAACGTTCATTTCATATACTAGCGACTCATTCAAAGTGCTAATTACGTATGTATACTAGCTTTTAATAACGTAAAAATACTAAAAAAATTATTTTTTTCTCCGTTTGATATGTTCTTGTGCTGTAATGTATTAAAAAAACCATTATCTAGTAAAACTTGAATGTGCTCTGCTAGTTTGTTATGTAATGAAAATGAAGAAGAAAGGACTTGTAAAAGAAAACTAAAAGTTAAAGAACTCTGTTCAGTTTTTACCGACAGAGTTCTTTGGGGGATAATTATTAAAAGATGTTAGAAATTTAATAATACCACCTAATCAAAAATCTAACCTTATGAGCTGCAAATATCAGCCATTAATTCACGGATAACTTTCTTATTAAGTTCAATTATTGTTCAATTTGGCTCTTTTTATATTCTAAAGAAGATTTCCATAATTGAGTGAAATGAATTTGTGAACGTTGTTCAATTATTTATTTAATGCTTTACGTTTTGCTTGACTTGGCTCTCCATTTTCTAGATAATATTTTAAATCTTTCATGATGGTAGCCCCCATTTTGCCCATCATCATTTTCATCATAGGTTGCATTAACATTCCCATAAAGCCTTTCAAGGCGAAATCCATTTGCATATTGACTTCAGTCGTATTTGCATCTAATGAGGTTAGCTTCCAAGAATTCGTTGCTTTTTTAACTACTGAAGGCATACCTTCTAAAACTAAATATTTTAGCGCATACTGTTCGTTTGAGAACTCCGTAAGTTTTTCTCTTATTTTTCCCATTCCGCTAATATCACAGCTTCTTTCTCCACATGTTGATCCATTGAATGCCGAACCTGTTCCTTCAGAATGTTTGAGAGGTGAAGCCCATATATGAACATTGGCGAACTCTGTTCCTAGCACTTTCCAAGTACTCTCAATATCTTTATGAATTATAATTTTTTTAGCTATTGTCATCGTTTCTCTATTTTCAGTTTAATTGTAGAATATGATACCTGTTTCTTATATATGACCCTTTTGATTGCAGATGATTCTCGGATAAAAAATGATTTAAAAAAGTAAATTTAAAATCCTAAACTCAGTTCAATGAACATGCACAGCGATTGTGACTCCATAAATTATGAAGGCCTAAAAACAAGGAGTTAATCTTGATTATCTAATGCTATGGCTCTTGCTTCTACCAAGTCTAATAATACATCATTTCGTAAGGGGAAAATATTTGCTAGGCGATCTGGATCTTCATGAATTGAATTGAAAGCTGCTTGATCTTTCCATTCTGTTAAGGAAATGAAATCGGTTGGAATAAAATTTCCTCGCATCACTCTTACATTTACAAACTGATTGGTGAATATTGTTTCTGCTGCTATGACGCCAGGGACTTGAAGTGAAAAGTATTCATTTAATGATTGTTGTGCTTCGGGTGTTTGAATAACTTGTGCTAAATTCAATAAATAGAAAGCGGGTGGACTTGTGCGTGATGGGATAGATCCAAAAGTTGGTGGTGGTATACCTCCATTTGGGTTATCTGTAGGAGCTAACAAACTAAGTGTTTCTACGGCGACATCTGTGAAGCTAATTTCAAAATTAGTTCTCATTTCTATATAATTAGCGTCATTTACAGCTAATTGATACTTCACCTCATCTGGAAACACTAAGAGTACCATAAAATCATAATCAAATGGTCTTGCAACATCGGGTAAGGCTGAGTTTTCTATTAATGGTTCTGTTATTTGGACAAGATCACTAATGATGGAACCTTCTTGAGCTATGACACTTGGTGCTATGGCATCCAGAAAATCATAAATTTCGGTTTCGCCACTCCCTGTTTTCATTTTATAAAAACTGATTTGATATACTTCTCCGTTGTAGTTTTCATAAATATCTACAGGTTGAAAAGAATTTACAGCTGTGTCATTATCATCATCATTACACGCAATAATAATGGTCATTAATGCCAAAATTGTTAAAAACTGTGTTTTAAATTTCATAGTCTTGAATATTATATTTATTAATAATTTTAAGGTCATTATAGAAAATGACGCGTTATTACAATACAAAATTCAACCTTTACTAAAAGAATGGTTTTCTAATTAAGTTCAATTAATTTTCAATTTGGTTCTTTCTATATTCGGAAGGCGATTGGTCAAAAAATGAGTGAAATGAATTTGTAAAAGTACTTGGATCTTGAAAGCCACATTGGTAGGCTATATCACTTATTAAATCGTTCGTAATTACGAGTAACTGAGCAGCTCTTTCAAACCTTTTTCTTTTAATATATTTTGCAGGAGATTCCTGATAGGTAGCTTGAAAAAAACGCTTAAAACTGGAGAGACTTTTGTTGGTTAAAAAAGCGAGTTCTTCTATCGTTAAATGATTGTAAATGTTGTTTTCAACGATGGTAGTGAATTCTAACTTATTGGGATTAAATAAATGAGAGAAAAACTGTTGGATGCTTTGATATGCTTCCGTTTTAAGTAAAATCATCACTAATTCCTTAAATTTTAGGATTGCTAAATCTTCATCGATTAAACTTGGATTGTCAAGATAAATAGACAGATTGCTGATATATTTTTCAATAAGTTCATTGGCAATTATTTTTTTTGGAGTATTGATGATAGCATTCTGAGGTTCTAAAAATTTGTTGGAAAGACTTTTGTATACTTCTTGAATGATTACCGAATGAAAATAAACCGCTATGACTTCCACTTGATGCCCATCGTCACTAGAACTAAATCTTGAAATGTAATTTCCGCATTTTTTTAATAATGCTTCTTTTGTACTAAGCTGAAAGCTCCCGTGTGATTCTAGAACTTCATAATTTCCTGCAGAGATATAAAAAAAACAGGAAAAATCCTCAATTTTCGCAGGATACGCATACGGCGCTTTAAATACTGCACGTTGGAATAACGGTTTTCCGTTATAATCAATGGTTACATTTCTTTCCATGGTATAAAATTCTAAATTTGTTTCGTAAAACACTTTCTAATTTGGGTCAAAAGTATGCTCATTTAGGGTGCTTTTTATGTTGCGTTTTTTTAGCTTTAACTTTTATCAACGCTCTTTTACATTGTAGGATGTTGATGTACGAAGTTTAATCCAATCATCATTGTCTATTGCTTGTTGCATACCGTTCATGAAATTTGGGTAGTATTGTTGCTTTTCAAAAGCTTCCATGTTGGGTGCTTTGGTGATGAAAATTTTCATGAAATTTAATATCGCTTTTATTTTATTACCAAGTGTTTGCTTTGCTTCAGGCATGTTTGACACATAATTTCTTGCAATAGTTTCAAAATCTTCAGGATCTTTTCCTGTAAGTTCTTTTACCACATTTGTGGTGCCACCATAAGCAAATACATTTTGCGCTACATCTTTTAAATAATAGCGAATATTAGAATAGTCATAGATAGGATAATTGCCCGCTTTTAAGGATTTGAGCAGCATTTTTTCTGAAATCTCCATTATTTTCACTTTTCTATTGAAAATTTTAGCAAATGTATCTGCAACATCTTGTTGTGAAATTATTTTTGGTCCCGTTGGACGATACGTTTTTCCATGATGTTTTTCAGGATCTTTTAAAATATGGGCAACCACTCTTCCCTGATCGTCCTCTGAAGGTGGCGGATTTAAACCTTCCCCTTTTACACTTGTTGGCATAATTCCTAATTGGGCAATCATATCAACTGTAAAGAAATAGGTAAAAGCAAACATTCCCGGGTTTACAAAAGTATATTTTACATCTCTGTGCATCTTAACAACTTGATCGCCTAACCATTGTTCTTTGGTATTTATTGACGGATGATTTTGACTTAAAAGCCATTGAGACATGTATACCACATGTTCTATCTTTGCTTCCTCGGCTGCAATGATGAAAGCAATCGTTTTAAAGAGACTATTTTTCCCAAAAGGAGGACAAAAGTATGCGCGATCTTGGCCTTCAAGTGCTTTTTTATTGTCTCTATAATCTTCTAAATCACCAATAAATAGTTCAGCTCCTAGCCTTTCTAATTCAATAGCTTTTGGATTTTTGGGATTTCTAACCATGGCTCTGACTTCGAATCCAAGTCGTAATAATTCTTTGGCAGCCGGAAATCCTGTGTGACCATTAGCTGCAGTAACTAGTATTTTTTTTGTACTCATTATTATTTTAATAGTATGTTTATAAATTGTTTAATAGAAAATGTGCGACTATGATCGCAGCGCTTCTGGTTTAATAATTTCGTTTACACTTCCACTTTTGACATCATAAATGCTTCCTGAAACGATGATATAATCTGGAATTTCCTTTGCATCGCGCAAGCGTTTGATATCTTCATGCAAACTTTCTTCGTGGTTGGTGATTGCTATGGAAGATACATCTACACCAGTTTGATTTTTTAATGCTTGCTGAAAACTTGAATCTGCAAATCGTTCGACTCCGCATTGTGCATGATGTACAATTACGACCTCAAAAGGCCCTAACTTTCCTTGCGCTTTGTCCATCATAGCAACCATAAATGCTAGTGAAGCAATTTCTTCTATGACTGCTGGAGTTACACGTCCACCATTATTGCGAATGACTACTGAGTCGCCAAGGTCTAGTTTGAAAATATGAGCAGGATCAACGCGTGCATCGGCACAGGCAAGAATTACGGAGCGAAACTTTGGTAATATTGGCAAGCCTGAATCGCTAAAATGCTGTTTAAACTCATCATTACGGCTAAAAAGTGTTTTTAAATTTGACATGATTTTCATTTGTTTTAATTGTTGATTATTATAATTCAATATGATGTATATACAACATGTTGAATAAATTTTTTTAAGTAATTCTTTCTTCTAATTTTGAAACGAGTTCGAAACCATCGGGTTTTAACATTGCTGTTAATTCATCCATTGCCGCTTCCCAAATAGGTATTAATTTCTTTACTAATTCATTACCTGTAGGTGTTAATTGAATTTTAGGTCTGTAATCATTTGTGCGCTGTATCCATCCTTCTTTTATCATAAGTTTTATATTTCGGCTGGTTGATGAACGTTCTAAGGCTAACATTTCACCAACTTTTCCTTGCTCAACCTCACCCATTTCATAAAGAGAGAATAAAATTGTCAATTGATTTTCTGTAATACCAAATTCTTTAATCCGTTTTCTATATAGACTGTCAATAATCCTCGATAATCTACGTACCCTAAAACCAATACAATGTGATAACTCATATTTCATAACGCTAATATACAAATATTGTTGTATATGCAACATTTTTACAGAAATTCATATTAATTATTTTAGTATGAATCTTTAATTTTAAAACCAAAGATTAACATCCATAGTATAAATACTAGCATAAAGATTCCGTTTTGCGCAAAAAGTAAAAAGGATACTTCAATGTTCAATAGTTGTAACAATCCGCCTATGGAAACAATTACTGAGGCAGCTATTCCCCATACGGCAAGCCATTTTGCCATCACCTGTACTTTAAATAAAAAATAGAACAAAAAACAATTCGCTACACTACTCAATATCAAGGTTAAAAAATGAGCAGAAAAGAATGAATTATATAAGATTTTGGCTGTTGCAATATCATCTTGATTAACAGCCATTGTTGTTGATTCAAACTCAAAACTCATAGATAACAACCAACTATGAATTAAATTACTAATAATGATCACCGTGAAATTTAATAGTGCAATTCCTAAATAAACCTTTGTAAAGGGTAGCTTATTTTTTTTGACTAACCGATATACAAAAAAGGCAATGAAAACAATGAATACGTTCGAAAGCATATCTAATGCAATTGCTACATACATCGTATTTACATTTTCAGCAATGTTCGATAGAAATGATACATCTTCTATTTTTATTTCTGCTAAACCTCTATAAGAAATGCCCAATCCACCAAGAATCATAACAATTAAAAAAAGCAATCCAAGTATTCTTCCTGAGTTTTTTGTTATTGCCATAAAATGTTTTTTTTGAGTTGATGGACAAACTTTATCAGATTGTAAAGTTGGACTATTTATTAAGGAACGACTTTCTGAATCGGTTCAATTAGTATTTAATTTGGCTCTTTCTGTATTTGGAAGGCGATTGTCCAAAAAATGAATGAAATGAATTTGTGAACGTACTTGGATCTTGAAATCCACATTGATACGCGATGTCACTGACCAAATCATTTGTAAGTGTGAGCAATTGTGCTGCTTTTTCAAACCTTTTTCTCTTCACATATTTTGCAGGCGATTCTTGATACGTAGCTTTGAAGAAACGTTTGAAACTTGAGAGACTTTTG
This sequence comes from uncultured Kordia sp., assembly GCA_964351775.1. Lineage (GTDB taxonomy): Bacteria > Bacteroidota > Bacteroidia > Flavobacteriales > Flavobacteriaceae > Kordia. The sequence goes on from CAYGPQ010000003.1 coordinate 69,421, forward strand.
TTTGTTAAAAAAGCCAACTCCTCAATGGTTAAGGTATTGTAAATATTATTTTCAATGATAGTTGTAAACTCTAATTTATTTGGATTGAATAGATTAGCAAATAATTCTTGAATGTTTTGATATTCTTCCGTTTTGAGTAAAATCATGACAAGTTCCTTGAATTTAAGGATTGCCAAATCTTCATCGATTAAGTTCGGATTGTCTAAGTAAATAGTAAGATTACTAATATATTTTTCAATTAGTTCTTTGGCTATTATTTTTTTGGGTTTGCTAATTAGTTTTTGTTTTCCTAAAAACGTATCAGAAAGATTTTTATAGACTTCCTTTATGATTACTGGATGAAAAAACACCATGATACATTCAACTTTTCCACCTAAATCATTGGTATTAAATCTAGCAATATATGTTCCGCACTTTTTTAATAATGCTTGGTTATTACTAAGTTTAAAACTTCCACTTGACTCTAGAAGTTCATAGTTTCCTTCAGAAACATAAAAAAAACAGGCATATTCAGAATCTGAGCTATTAAATACAAATGGAGCTTCAATCACTGCTCTTCGGAATAAGGCAGCTCCATTATATTCTATAGTAACATTTTTTTTCATAGGATAAAATTCTAAATTAATTTTTAACCACACTTGCTAATTTGGCTCATTTTTTAACTTTCACAAAGGTGTTATTATTTTTTAGTATTAATTTATGAATCATGTTGCGAACTATGTCAAGTACGACGATTCTATATAAGTTATAGCGCAAGGCTATCAATTATGATGCAAACGTTCCTTTTCATCTAATTTCATCCTATTTATGAGTACTATAATTTTTGATTCGCACGAGTGTCATTTTTGAATCTAAACTACAACTTTTGCGTTTTTAATGTACTAGTCGATTCAAAAAGTTCCGTAATTATATGCTGTAAATCATCTGGAGTGACTCTTCTAAAATAACCGATTAAATCTTTACTTGTTGCGTATCTATTCGTATGAATTTTTAATTTTCCATCAATCGTATTCCAATCTTCAATAAATCGTTTTAAAGCACTGTTTACTTTGTCCTCTCCAATTGTTTCTTGCAATGTATACATCGCAATGGCACCTTTGGCATAATAAATATAATCTTGGTTTTCTACCAATACCAAGGGAGGGTTTTGATTTTTTGATCTTTTAAATTCTCGGTCATAAGTATCTTTCTGAGATTCTAAAAACTGTTGTACTTTCGCTTCGGAATACGTATGTTTTAGCACCATTAACGCAGCATATTGCGATAAGGTTTCCAAAATTAGATGCTGTCCTTGTACGTTAGCAGCTTCCACTTGCATTCCAAACCATTGATGCGCAACTTCATGAGCAGTAATATAAAAAGCCATATCAACGTCTTTTTCATCGTCAATATCCAACACAAATCCTATGGATTCAGAAAATGGAATCGTTCCGGGAAATGATTGTGCAAATTGAGCATACCGAGGAAATTCCATAATACGCAATTGCGAATATTGATAGGGACTAAAATTTGTGCTGTAATAGTCTAGGGAAGCCTTCATGGATGTCATCATTCTATCTATATTATACGCATGCGTTTTATGATAGTATATTTCTAAATCAACTGGTGTAGCGATGCTGTCTGATGTTGACAACCAAGTATCTTTTTTTAGTTCATACTTCACAGAGACCATTGCATAAAAGTTAATCATTGGCTGATTCATTTCATACTGAAAATAGTTGCGCTGATTAGTGGCCCATTGTTTTTTCAAAGTTCCGGAAGTGATCGCAGTTTGTTCCAAATTCGTTCCTATAATCACATTCAAATGTATTCCGTCAGAATCACTTCCCGAACGCGCAATTTGCAGAGCGTTGACATCTTCTCTTGGTGCTTTATTACTTCTTGGTGAAAGTTCGTATAGTTTCCGCTCGACGGCATCTCGAAGTTCATATTTTTTATTATAACCGATAGTTGGTAATTCCTGATTGTTAAAAAATGTACCGTTATGTATTATATTTGAGACATTAAGTTGATCTTCAAATCCTTTCGGGAAAAAAGATTGTTTAAAACTCATTTTTATAGAATCGCCAGGTTGTAATGCTTTTGACAAACTATATATTGTATAATCAAAGTCTTGATATTGATGATTTCCCATAGCGCCACCTTCAAAAACCACAGAATCTAATTGTACATGTGAAGCTATTATTTTTTGAAGATGTATTTCTGCTATTGGCTGACTCGATGTATTTTTCAACATATAATCGCCATCAATGATGTAACTTCTGGTGGTAGGATACAATTCGACATTTAGGTTTACGGAAGTGATTTTGGGTTGCGGAATGTACTCGAAAGGTTTCAGTGTTTTTTCGTAATTCGCTCTGTATTCCGTTTGTTCAGAATTTGTCCAATACACATTCAATATGTTGGTATTGTAAAAGATATAACTTCCAATTAGCACAAAGACTACTGTTGCCGAAATCATAAAGTGAATTAACGTTTTTTCAGCGGTATATGTAATCGAATTTAAACGTTTTATAAGATTTGTTTCCATTCCTCGCACTGAGAAAAGAGCACTTATCCCTAATAAAATGAATCCAAATACAAACCAATATGCTTTCGTCCACAAATACGGTGTTAAAAAATGCCCATAACCATTCATTTCGGAATAGATTCCTAAAGTTTTCCCGCCAAATTTGTACAAACTGTGTTGAAATCCAAAAAACTCTGATCCAATATTGACAATGAAAAATACCAATACGAGTAAGATGCCAACAAATTTATGATTGCTTACTACTTGAAAGAAAAACGCAATGAACGTGTACAACACCAAGAATGGTAATATCTCTACAAAAAATCCGAAAAAGTAAACAGATAGCTCAAATTGATAGTAACCGCTTGCGATTTGAAAGAGTATTCCTGTTGCGATGAGACTTAGCATTAAAACGATATAAATACCAATCAATGCACAAAATTTCCCTGCAATTCTGATCATGTTTGAAATCGGCGTCGCGTCATTAATCAAATCTAGTTTGGCTTCGCGTTCTTTCCAAAGTAATTCTCCTGAGTAAAAAACAAGAATGATCATAAAAAAGTACAGCGACATTTCTTGTAATTCGGCTACGATAAAATAAGTCGCAGGATAACTATCTACGCCGTGTACAGTGCCTAAACTTACGGAATTAATCAGAATAATAACAATTCCACAAATAACTATTCCCCAAAAAGAGGTTTCCTTTAGTAGTGATTTGGTGTAAAATTTAGTGAGTTCGAATAATTGAATACAGTGTGTTTTAAAATTATGCTGAATCGCAATTTTAGGAATCGTAATTCCAAAATGATCTTCTGCTACCGTTGCTTCTTTTATAAACTTTCGCCCTGATGTTTTAGCCAATATTTTGAAAGAAAATCTACGATAACCGATGAATACAATAATTAGCCCTAAAACCATCCAAAACAATTTATTATAAAGCATGACGCTTGTGAGTGATATGCCCAAAGAGTTGCGTTCTAGCACGGACCAATCTTTCGTAAATTGAGTTAAAGTAGTCAACGAAAAAGGGTCTAATATTGCTTGAAGGTTTTCATTTGTGATCGCTTTTGTCAGTAAGAAAACAACAAATAATACAATACCTTGCGTGTATACAACTAATAACTTTCGACTCAACATTCCGGTAACAAAAAATAAGCATGCTCCAAAAAATAAGGATGGAACTACCACCACCGCGAATAGCTGAATGTATGTTATTGGATTAAAAGGCAACAAGTTCACTTTCCATGGCATGAATTCGCCCAACATCATTCCCAATGGAATGGCACTAAAAATAAAAAGAAGTATTATAAACGAGCCTAAAAATCGACCTAACAGATAATCTTGTTTTTTAATCGGGTTTATAAAAAGTATGGATTCAACATTGTATTGAAAATCGCGAAGTATCGGAACGCCCATAATCATCGACACCATTATCATAAAAACACCTGTAGTTGCACCCATGGTTTTTGCGATGACTAAAGGTGCATTCATTTTCATCAACCCTAGATCTACTCCTTGAAAAATGAAATCAACACCCACAATGGAAAACAAAAACAGAAACAGAAAAAACACATAGGTTTCTGGGCGTTTGATTCTATAGATAAGTTCAAATTTGAATATTTCGTACCACATATTTTCTAGGTTTTATTTATTAATTTGTGAGAAATAAACAGCTTCCAATCCTGCATCGATAGCAGTAAAACCATCGTTAAGCGTATGGTCACTTAACACATGAATGATCGGTTTGCCTAAAAATAATTTTTCATTAATCACCTTGTACTGCTTTTTATACGCCTCCAATTCGTTTCTGTGTATCGTTTTTTGATAAATTTTACCTTCTAATTTCTGCATGAGTTCTAAAGGCTTTCCTTTTAGTACCACTTGCCCTTGATTAATAATCGCCATATTGGTGCATAATTCCTTGACATCTTCTACGATATGCGTTGATAAAATCACAATTGTATTTTCGCCAATTTCACTTAATAAGTTATAAAACCGATTGCGCTCAGCTGGATCCAATCCTGCGGTGGGCTCATCAACTATCAGTAATTTGGGCGTATTCAGCAAAGCTTGTGCAATTCCAAAACGTTGCTTCATTCCGCCAGAGAAACCACCCAAATTTTGCTTTCGAACCTCGTATAAATTGGTTTTATGCAGTAAGGCATTCACGATTTCTTTTCGTTCACTTTTATTCGTGATTCCTTTTAAAACTGCTAAATGATTTAGTAAAACCTCCGCCGAAATTTTGGGATAAACGCCAAATTGTTGTGGCAAATACCCCAGTACTTTTCTGATTTCATTCTTATGATTAGAAACGTCTACGCTATCAAGGGTTACGGAACCTTCATCTGCATCTTGCAAGGTGGCAATGGTTCGCATTAAAGTAGATTTTCCAGCGCCATTTGGACCTAATAATCCAAACATGCCTTTTGGAATTTCTAAAGAAACATGTTGTAGTGCTTTCACACCATTTTGATATGTTTTTGATAAATTATCAATACTGAGTTCCATACTGTTCGTTTTTTAATTGATGAGTACAAACGTATATCACGGCTGTTTTATAAAAAAAGAAAAGTGATGTATCGTATTTTAGCAGTGATGAATTTTATCTAAAAGCTTTTGAAAGAAGTTCATCACTGTAGTAAAACTATTCATCCCTAAAAATCAAAGGTTCATCAACTAGTTTTTTAGGAAGTATTTTATTTAATTACTTTTGAGCATGATTTTTAAAGAAAACAAACATACATCCTTACTATATACGCTAGGTTATTGGGCGTTTGCCATTGTAATAGGTGTGTTATTAATACTACTAGAGGAAGTGGACGATATAGAACCTGTATTTTCGATACTAGCATTTCTGTATTGGAGTTTATTAATTTTTTGGTCTGCTCGATGGGTGTTTAGGCAGATTAAATCTGTACTGAGAGAAAAAAAAGAGAAAGAAAAAATAGAATTATTACACCTGCAAAGTCAAGTGAATCCGCACTTCTTTTTTAATATCCTCAACAATTTATATGGTTTGGTGGAAATTAGTCCTAAAAAGTCGCAAGCATTGATTTTAAAACTTTCAGATATGATGCGTTATAGTATTTATGAAGGTCAAAAAGCAAGCGTTTCCCTTGAAGAAGAAATAGCGTATTTGAAGAATTATGTGGAGCTTCATAAAATGCGTTATCATAAAGAAATAGCCGTTACGTTTACGACTCAAATTCAGGAATCAGGAAAAAAAACAATGCCCTTATTATTTATTTTATTGGTTGAAAACGCTTTTAAACATGGCGTGGAACATTTACGGAGAGATGCTTTTGTGACGTTAAACATAAGTACGAAAGACGATGAAATCCACTTTGAAGTGATTAATAATTTTGATGAAGAAGCACTCAAAGAAAGTCCCGAAGGTATTGGCATTCAAAACCTAAAAAGACGTTTAGAAATTGGCTATCCAAACCGTCACGACCTTTCTTTTTCAAAGGATGATGGCGTGTTTACAGCGAAACTTATTTTAAAATAATTATGATTACATACCTAATAATAGATGATGAACCTATTGCGCATACGATCATAAAAAGATATTGTGATCTATTACCTAAAATGCAGTTAATGGCAAATTGTTTTGACGCAATTGAAGCATTAGATTATTTGAGCAAAAATAAAGTAGATCTTATTTTTTTGGATTTGAACATGCCCAAATTGAAAGGTTTTGATTTTTTAAAAACCTTGCCTTTACCTCCCAAAGTAATTGTAACAACTGCATACAACGAATTTGCCGTAGAAAGTTATGAACTCAATGTGGTCGATTACTTGCTAAAGCCATTTAGCTTTGAGCGTTTTTTAAAGGCTGTAAATAAAGTCGCAAATTCAAAAGATCCAAGTCCTCAACCAGCAACAGCAGAAAAGCTAGATAAAAGTGTATTTTTTTATAGTGATAAAAAGTATGTTCAGGTCAAGATCAAGGAAATCCTCTTTATTGAAGCCGCTGGAAATTATTGCAAAGTGTTTTCGCAAAACGAAATCCTATTGGTTAGAGACAAATTATCAGATATATTAGAAACACTTTCTGCAAACTTATTTATTCAAGTCCATAAATCATTTATTGTTTCTAAAGATCATATCCACAGTATTGAAGGAAATAGAATTTTGATTTTAGAGCATAAAATCCCTATTGGAAGTTTTTACAAAGCGAATGTGGTGGAGTTGTTGAAATGAGCTGTTTTATAGTTCTTACTGCATAGAGCGCTTAGAGATTATTCCAAACGCCCTTTCCATTAAATTAAAATATTTATAATTGCTTACGAAATTAATTTTTCATTTGCGCATACACCTCTTGCCATTTAGAAGTATCATATATTAAATGTGACTCTTTGATGATGCCGTTTTCCAGCCTAAACCATTCTGAACCATACGTGCTTTCCAGGCCAAGGATAGACGAAGTAAATTCATAATAAGTAGCTACCCATTCTCCATTTTCGCTGACTCTAATAATATTAATTCCAGTTAGGACTGCGCCAATTTCTTTTGCCAAAACTATAAATTCTTTCTTAGAATTTAATGAAACCATTGGGTTTTTAAATTTATAATCGTCTGCTAATAAATCTAGAGATTCTTGAATTTTGGAAGGATCATTAAATCCATTTAAAAAAGTGATTACTGTTTCCTGATTTGTCATTTTTTTCGATTGCTTTTTTTGTGAATACATACTGCTTGACGCGACTAGAATTGTCATACATACGATGACTTTAATAGATTTGAACATGTCGTTTTTTGATTTAAAATTGATGAGACAAAATTCAAAATTTCTGTCCAATCAATTCTTGGTAAAAACCAAGAATTTAAATCTTAACTGTATTCATCAGTTTACTGAAGTTGGTGGGATCAATTCGTAAGTAAGAAGCAATATCTTTTTGAGAAACCATGTTCAGCAAATGTGGACTCCTTTTTACAAAATTCAGAAAACGAGTTTCCGCATTAAAAGCCATTAACTCATGATGTCTTTCTATCATTCCTATTAAAAAGAGTTCGGTCGTTTTTCTAAAAAGCGTTTCAAGGGCTCGATGTTTTTTAATAAGATCGATATGTTTTTTATAGGAAATGCGAAAAAATGTACTATCTGTTATCGTTTCAAGATAATATTTGGAAGGTGTTTGTGTGAGAAAAGATTCCACAACTCCACTGAATGAAGGATGATAGGCAAAAAACATCACATGTTCTTTTCCGTCATTCAAATAATAGGATTTTTGAATTCCTTCTTTCACAAAATACAGATATTGTTCTGTCTTTCCTTCTGCTGTAATTATCGTTTTTTTGGGTACTAAACATGTTGACCAATGCGAAAGATATTCATCAAGGATATCATTTTGAATAGCAGAAATATTGGACAGAAATGTTTTCATTTTTTTGATTAAAATAAAACCTCAATATAGATATTTTTGGAATGAATAAAAAAGTAGTTTTTCAATTTATAGTTTTTTTTGCCATTTTAAGTTGATACGAAAAATAATAAGCATTGATAGCACTTCAATTGCTGCGAAAAACACATAAGATAAAGGCGTATCATCTCCTAAGGAAGGAACTAAAGATGGTACAATAACCCAAGATATACATAAGGGTACAGCTATAAAATTGATAATCCGATTCACTTTCCTTTTAAGTAAAAACGATAATGGTATCATTATGATTGGTATTTCCATTAAAATAGCAAAAAATAAAATTGTTTCTCCAGACAATTCTTTGCTCAAACGTGCTAAGGTTTCTAGATAGTTTGGCCGCATCATTCCAATGATGTCTGCATAAATCATATTGATAAGTACAAATACCCAAAGAATTGACAAGGTTATCTTTGTTCTGTTGATTAAGTTAAAACCGTTTAAGTGATTGACTGTTGTATTCATTGCTATATCTTATTTACTTTTACATTAATTTATTTGAATGCAAATATTTCTAATTATAGCGATTCTGTTTATATCAAAAAGATCATTTACTTGACTGAGGAGTCCATTCTAAATTTTGATGGACTAGCATTATATTTTTTCTTGAATGTTCTTGATAAATGAGCAGAACTAGAAAAACCACAATCATAAGCTATTGTTTGTATAGGTAGATCGGATATGACTAACTCTTCAGCAACTCTCTCCAACCTTTTTTCAATAATATATGAACCAGGTGTTGCTTTATATATTCGTTTAAATTCTCTCTTAAATGAGGATAGACTTTTATTTGTTAGATGTGCTAATCCTTCAATAGAAATAGGCATAAAAATATAAGTATCAACAACATCTATAAATGAAAATACTCGTTTAGAGAACAAGTTATTAATTATTATTTTGATTTCATTAGAGCTTTCAGATTGTAATAACAATAAAATGAGTTCTTGAATTTTAAGTGCAAGAATGTCCTCTGAAACAGCTTCTCGGTTGTTGAAAAAGTGTGCTACTCCTTCAAAATATTTTATGATTAAGTTGTCTGCTGCTGCTTGAGTGACAAAGGTTGTTATAGGCTTTTCTAGTTCTTTCCATAATTTAGGTTTAGAATCTTTGTAAATATCTTCCAATTGATCAACATGAAAGTGCGCGATGATGCTACTCACTCTTCCTTTTTCTTGCTTTGCTATCATATGACCAACAGTGCGTCCACATGTTGAAACAATAACACTCTTTGGATTGGCGCTAATAACTTCTTGAGCAAAAAGCTGTTGTCCATCACCTTCGGAAATGTAAGCTACACATGCTTCCGGTGGTAACATCAAATCATTCTCATTAGGTGTCGTTAAAGTAATCCAAGAGAATAAAACTTTGCCTTTGTAGCCTATTTTTTTGTGGTCTAGTATCATATTTATAATTATCTCCTTTGCCTTGATTGACGAACTACTTAAATATTTGTTACGCTTCATATTGAAATAATTTTTATACAAAATTCAAGTATTAGTGTTTTTTAAAAAAATTAAGTGTGATGAATATGATAACAAAACAGAATATGCACGTACAATTGCAAAAGAAAAGCTCATTGAAAATGTCGCATTAAGGAATAAGGCATCAACTAGCCCTAAAAAATGAATTCATAATTTTAGACATTTACAATCGGGTTGTTGTAGGTCATATAGGAATTACTCAAAAAGCCTTAAGTAAATTAAGAGAAGAAGTTGTTTCTTAAATTCATTTAATTGTAATTCATCTTTATCACAATTTTACCCTTATGTTTTCCTTCTCCAAAATATTGAACCAATCTTGGTATGTCTTCCATAGCATATGGCCCATCTATTTCACATTTTAATTTTTTATCTTTAAAAAGCTCACAAATGTACTCCAAACCTTTATTAGGTTTTAATGGAAGAACATAAAGCCTTTTCTTTGAAAATAGATGTATTATTTTACTCCAAAGCATTATCTTAACTACACTAAATAATTTTCCACCAATAGTTATATATTTTCCAGTTGGATTCAAATTTCTTACATAAGCAAATGCAGATTTGTTTGACTTACAATCAAGAATGAGATCATATTGCTCGTCTGTTTTTGTGAAATCAACTTTCTTGTAGTCAAGCACATGATCGTATCCAATTGACAGCATCATATCAAGTTTCTCCCCTGTATCTACACCTGTTACTTCACAGTTATATAGCTTTGCTAATTGAAGTCCTATGGTGCCAACACCTCCACCACCTCCGTTAATCAATACGCTTTGATTTTGTTTGATGTTACCAAAATATTTTAAAGCTTGTAACGCAAGAAGAGCAGCATGTGGAATGGCTGTAGCTTCTTCAAAGCTAAAATAATCAGGCTTTTTTATGAGTGCATTTTCATTAACAGACATATACTCAGCAAAAGTGCCAAACCCAAATGCAGAAGTATCACCAAATACAGCATCTCCAACTTTTAAGTTTTTAACAGAAACTCCAACCTTTTCAACGATGCCAGACAGTTCCATTCCTGAAATTGCATGTTTTGGCTTGAATAGACCAAACATCAATCGATATAAATGTGGTTTGCCGCGAACAAGACTCCAATCATAATCGTTAATAGCGGTGGCCATTATTTTCACTAAGACTTCATTCTCTTTTGGAATAGGCACAGTGATATTAGTAAGTTCCAAAACTTGTTCAGGTAATCCATATTTTTTTAATACAACCGCTTTCATTAGCTCTCTTTATTTTTCAGGTCAAAGCAAAATAGATAGTGCTTTTCAACATAAATTTAGTGTCAAAAACTAGAAAATCAAAACATTCTTAGTCAATTAACATAGGCATTCATTTTCATAACGAGATGTAGAAGTATAGTTCATTCAAACTACAATCCTTCTTTATCTTACAATAGTCATTTTTAAAATCTTTTCAGTTAGATATTATCATTAAGCCTTAATCGAAGATTGAACATTCTTTTGTCATAAGGTATAAATACAAAGAAAATAATACAATATCTAACTGACTTGGCATATAAGTTCAATTAAATGATTTAGAAGTTCAGAGTCTAGCAATAAGAAACTAGACAAAAAGAAGGTAATTTTATATGAATAGATTAAAACTTACTATCATTGAAATTCATATTTTGAAAAATATCTAACAACTAATTCTTCAAACTTATATTTAGATATCTTAAACACTCTCAAATCCTTGATATCTAAAACAAAAAATCCCTTCCAAATAAATGAAAGGGATTTTGTGACCGCGAACATTCAAAGTTCGAACTTTTTGGTGGAGGATTTGAAGGGAATTGGATTGTTTGTTAAGGAATGTTCTGTGTTACTAATTGCTTCATGAAATTTTAATATATACCTCCTTATTTACTTCTTTGTAATTAAATATATTTTCTACTTACGGTTTTCCGTAAGGTTTAACTGTAAATTAAGTATATCTTAGAAAATTATTATTTTAAAAATAATCAAATCCAAAATAAATCTAGAATAATTATGAAAAAAAAAGCCATAATACTAGGGGTTT